>JBCNOJ010000241.1:0-7872 GCA_039593925.1 Acidovorax sp. | reverse complement strand
CGTTGAAGATGAGGTAGATCACCTCCAGCACCGAGGCCAGGCGCGGCGCGCGCTCGGCCGCACCGGGCACCTCAAACGGCACGTGCGCGGCCGTGAGGCTGCGCTTGGCGCGCACGATGCGCTGCGCCACCGTGGGTTCCGGCACCAGAAAGGCGCGTGCGATCTCGGCCGTGGTGAGGCCGCCCAGCAGGCGCAGGGTGAGGGCCACGCGCGCCTCGGTGGGCAACACGGGGTGGCAGGCGGTGAAGATGAGGCGCAGCAGATCGTCGCCGATGTCGTCCTGCTCGGCGCGCACCAGGGTGTCGACCACGTCGGGGGCGTATTGGGCTTCCAACGCCTCCAAGTCCTTGGCCAGCGCCTCGTGTTCCCGCGTTTGCATCGCCTGCTGGCGCAGGTGGTCGATGGCGCGGCGCTTGGCAGTGGTCATCAGCCAGGCGGCCGGGTTGGCGGGCAGGCCGGTGGTGGGCCAGTGCTCCAGCGCGGCCACCAGCGCATCCTGCGCCAGCTCTTCGGCACGGCCCACGTCGCGCGTCATGCGCGCCACGCTGGCAATGATGCGTGCGGCCTCGATGCGCCACACCGAGTCGATGCTGCGGTGCAGAGCATCGCGGTCGGGCGTGGCAGAGGGGGTCACGCGATGAAGGGGTGAAAGAGTCTGGCGTACCCGAGCGGGCCGCACAAACGTGCGCCATCAAGGCGCAAAGCGCAGCCATAGCTCGGGCTATGGCGAGCATTTGCAACGCCGAGGGGGTGCGTTTTTGCGGGACGAGCGGGCATGGCAGGCTCCTTCACACCTTCTTAGCCCAGGGCCTTGCTCGCGTCCACCATGTGCACGAACTCCCAGGTGTGGCCATCGAGGTCGTCAAAGCTGCGCGAGTACATGAACCCGTAGTCCTGTGCAGGCCGGGGCGTGGTGGCGCCAGCGGCCACTGCCTTGGCCACCAGCGTGTCCACGGCCTCGCGGCTTTCGCTGGAGAAGCACATCAGCACCTCCGACGTGCTGCGCGCGTCGGCGATGGTTTTGCTGGTGAAGGTTTGGTAGAAATCCTTGACCAGCAACATGACGAAAAGGTTCTCGCCCATCACCAGGCAGGCGCCTTGGTCGTTGGTGAAATCAGGATTGAATTCATAGCCCAAAGCGCGAAAGAACGCTTGCGTGCGGGCCATGTTCTCGATGGGCAGATTCACAAAGATTTGCTGGTGCATACAGGTCTCCAGAAGGGTGGGAAGGTAAAGGGAAACGGGGTGTTTGGCAAAGGCGGTCTTCACTGGCCCGCGGGCTTTTGCACCACGGCCTGCAGGTGCGCCAGGCCGTCTTCAAAATCCTGGCCCACCATGCGGTCCATGTTGAAGAACAGATGCGCGATCTTGGCCAGGTAAGGCACGGGGCCGTGCATGGCCCAGGTTACGCGCGTGGCGCCGTCGCCTTCGGGTTGCAGCAAGAATTCGGCCTGGTTGTGGGCCTCGAAAGGCGCCACGAAGTCCAGTTTCATGCCTACGCGGTGCGGGGCCGCGGCGTCCACGATCTCCAGGCTGCCCGTGCCCACCTTGTCGCTGCGCCAGGCATAGCGGGCGCCGGGGCCGCTGGTAGCGGCGCTGTATTCGCCCTGGATGGCCAGGTCCTTGCGCTCGTAGGGGTTCCAGGTGTTGAACTGGCGCAGGTCGTGGATGAGGCCGAACACGCGCTCGGGCGAGGCCGAAATGACGCGGCTGCGTTCCACGCGAAAGGTGTCGGGCCGCGTGGCGGCGAAGGCCAGCAGCAGGGCCAGGGCGGCCAACAGAACGAGGGCTATGGTTTTGAGCATGGTGTGGTTTTTGGGGCGATGACGTTTCCAATTGCAAGGCTTGCTCAACCCCGCATGGCTTCCAGGTCGCGGAACTGCTCAACCCCCTCCACCCCCGCAAAGTCTTCCATTTCAAACAGCTGGCGCACCTCGATCTCGGCCTCCAGGCCCTCGCCGCGCGGGTTGGGAAAGCGGCGCGTCCATTCCAGCGCCTCGTCGCGGGTGCGCACCTGGATCAGGGTGTAGCCCGCGATCAGCTCCTTGGTTTCGGTGAACGGACCGTCGGTGACCGCGCGCCGACTGGCGTCGTAGCGCACGCGCCAGCCCTGCGCTGTGGGCTTGAGGCCGCTGGCATCAAGCAGCACACCGGCGCGGGCCAGCTCTTCGTGGTAGCGGGCCATTTCGGTCATCAGGGCCGCTGTGGGCATGCAGCCCTGTTCAGATTCGGCAGTGGCTTTCACAATGATCATGAATCGCATGGGGTCTCCAGCAGGCAATGGGTTTGGGGGGTGCTTGAAGCACCAAAGACCTGCGACATCGCGGCCTTCACCACCACGACGAACGGGTGGCCGCCATTTCGACAGCGCCCGGCACATTGAGGGTTTTCACTGACAAATTTTTTCCAATGGACTGGAATGTGTGGGGCATTTGCCAAGGTGTGCAAATGGTTACGGGCAGCGCCGACCTGCGTGGCTAGCATGCCGCGCTGAGGGAACCCCTACGACACATGAACACGAATGCAGCCACCGCGCCCGCCCCCTGGCTGGCCAAGCTTCCGCTGAGCCCGCACCACCACCACACCGCCCACATCATCGTGAACGCAGGCCGGGCGGTGGTCCCGCCCGAAGGCCTGGCCGACGTGCTGCGCTTTGAGCCGAACAAACAGGGTGGCTGGATCAGTGCAGCGCAGGCGGGCGACGGGCGGTGGGGCTTCATCGATGGCACGGGCGCATGGCAGGTGGCGCCCACGCTGCAGAACACACGCCGTTTTTCAGACGATGGACTGGCGCGGTTTTGCCAGGGCGGGCTCTGGGGCTTTGTGAACCTGGCTGGCGCAGTGGCGATAGCCCCGGCATTTGCCGACGCCCGGCCTTTCCGGCATGGGCTGAGTGCGGTGCAGCCGGACCGCGCCGAGCCAGGTGGCTGGCGCATCATCGACCGCACGGGCCAGTTCACCAGCGATGCGGTGCTGCACGGGCTGAGCCTGTTTGGCGCGAACGGCCTCGCGCGCGCCACGCACTGCGACCCCAGCGGCCGACAGCGCCTGCAGGGTTTTGTGGACGGTACAGGCCAGTGGGCGATCGAGCCACGGTTTCGCAAAGTGCTGCCGTTCGGCGAATCCCCGGTGACGGTCGCGTCGCTGGATGGCGAGCGTTTTGGCCTGATCGACGCGCATGGCCAGTGGGTGCTGGAGCCACGCTATCCGCGCATCGAGGCTTTCAACGACCATGGGCTGGCGTATTTCGACGAAGTCCATGCCTGGGAGAACGGCCGCGGCTATCTGGACGTGCAGGGCCAGGTGGTGGTCAAGGGTGGCCGTCACCTGTCGCCCTACATGGCGTGCGGCGTGGCGGCCAATTGCTACGCGGGCACGCACTACCTGAATGCGCAGGGGCAACCGCTGCCGGGCCCACGGCTGAGTTTTGGGTCGCACTTTTTTCCGCAGGGCGGGTTTGCGGTGGTGCGCACCGCTGCCGCAACGGTGGGCACCGGTGCAGGCACCGACACCCCGCCCGGCGCCTGGGGCCTGCTGCACCCGGACGGCCGCTGGGTGCCCGCGCCAGGGCAGTTGCTGGAGCCCCTGACAAATGGCGAAGGCTGGCTGGCCGGCCTGCAAACCGGCACGCCGCTGGTGCCGTTTCTCACGCGCGACGGACAGCTGGCGTACATCGACGGCGAGGGCGCCGTGGTGTGGCGCGCGCACTATGACGGCCAGCAAGTGGCTTTGCTCGATGCAGCGGGCGAGCCGCTGTGGCGCAGCGCCGCGCGCGACGACTGCTGGCCCCCGCGGCCTTTCTTTCACACCTCGGCCAGCGACCACTTGCAGGGCGGATTGGAGGCGATGGATGGCATCGTCCCGCTGGCTGGCCAATTGCTGGCCGAGGCCGAGGCCCGGCTGCACCACCTGGCGGCTGGCGAGCCGCTGGAGCGGGACGCGGGCGGCATCCCCAATGGCGATGGGGAAGCCAACGAAGCCGACGAGGACGAAGCCGGTGACCCCGAGCAGGCGCAGGCAGATCGCACCGTGGTCGCGCGCCGCGTCCTGCGCGCCTGCCTGAGCGAGCCCCACAACGGGCCGTACGAGTTTTTGTGCAGTGAACTCAACCAGGTCACCGACACGGCCCGCGTGGCCCTGGTGCAGCGGCTGAGCGAGCACTACGGAGCGCCCGACGCCAACCCCGAACATGCAGCTCCATGGCACCGGCAGCGCGACTACACCCAGGCTTGGCCCGTGGCCCTGGCCCGCCCGCTACCGGGCGACACGGGCGCCGTGCACGCAACGCGCGAGCAGTGGCTCACGCTGTACAAACATTCGGATGCGGGCGATGGCGACGTGTGGTGGGAGCTGTGGCTGATGGTGGCCCCCAGCAAGGATGCACTGGCGCTGGCCCTGCGAGCCCGGCACGGGGCCCACACACCCGGCCTGCGCGGCGGCGCGGGCGCTGCGTCTGCACCGCAGCCGATTCCGATGACACCGCCCGATGGCGGGCCTGCCGTGCGACAGGCGAGTGAAAGCCTCCCGCGCAGCACCGCGGCCGCCGGACGAACCGCTGCGTGGCGCGACAGCGAAGACTCGCAGTGGCTGCCAGACCTGACATCCGCCCCGCGGAATTTCGGCAGCAACAGCGGTGTCGGCACTGGCAGTGCTGTCAGCACTGGCCGCAACCCAATGCAGCACGAAGGCCGGTTTTCAGCCTCGGGTGTGCCCACCGCGCCGAGCACCACAAGCAGGTCGCTACCCGCGCTATGGAGCCCCGCAGGCTGGCCGGCACTGCACTGGCTGCTGGGGCTGGGCGCGTTGGTCGCCCACGCCTTCGTGTCGGTGGGCGCCTGGCGCGCCGAAGGGCCGTGGGTGGGCCTGGGGACCTTTGCGCTGGTGGGGTTTGCCGACGTGTACTGGGCGTGGCGGTTCGCCTTCTCGACCCCCTATGCGCCGGGCCTGGCCGCCGCGGCCGTGCTGGTGGTGGCCTACGTTTTGGGCTGGCGCTGGATGTTTGGGCGCATTGGCCGTACCCATGGGGCGCGGTTGGGGCGGGCCGTGTGAGCCATCAATGCGCCGCGCCGTCGTGGTAGCACGGGGCCACCTCGCGCACCTCGATCGTGGCCCACTCTGCAGCCGGGCAGTCGCGCGCGATGGCCAGGGCCTCTTCGCGTGTGGCGCAGTCGAGCAAAAAGAAACCGCCCACCATCTCTTTCGTTTCGGCAAACGGGCCGTCTACCAGCCGGGCCTGGCCGTCGCGCACCTGCAGGCGCACGGCCTGCTCGGTGGAAGCCAACGACTCGGTGGCGCGCAGCAGGCCGCGGGCTTGCAAGCCTTCGCCAAACCGTAGCATGCGCGCGTAGGCCTCCTGCCCCCCCGCCAGCCCCCGGTCGGCACGCTGGCCGTGGGGTTCCATGATGAGCAGCATGTAGGGCATGGGAGTCTCCTGGCGGAATGGGAACACGGGAACCACAGGGCGCGTGGGCGCCGGGGTTGCCATCCTACCAGCGGCGCCAACTATTATTTTGATAGCTGCCAGCGCTTACTGGATAAGCGCTATCGGCCATTTTTATTTAATTGATTGCGCGCTGCAGCAGGCCTGTGCTATGGTCTACCCCCTATGCAACGCAGCATGCGCCTACCCACCCTATCGCTAAGCCTACTAGTGCTTGGCCGGGGTCTGCCTGCGTTCGCCACCCTCGTTGCCTGACTCGCTCAGCGCAGCACCTGATCTCCCCCTGACCCCGGCCCGCGAACCAGCCTTTGCACATTGCAAAGGGCTGCAGGGGATGTCACACGTTTTGTTTTTCATTCGTTGTTGACCTGCAGTGCGCCGCGCACTGCACACCGTTCGTGGAGCCTCTCATGATTGCCAAGCCCGCCACCAAGTACCAGCCCATTGCCCCCATTGCGCTCACCGACCGCCAATGGCCCACCCGCAGCATCACCCGCGCCCCCGTGTGGCTCTCCACCGACCTGCGCGACGGCAACCAGGCCTTGTTCGAGCCGATGAACGGCGAGCGCAAGATGAAGCTCTTTCATGAGCTGGTGCGCATCGGCTTCAAGCAGATCGAGGTCGGTTTCCCGGCCGCTTCCCAGACCGATTTCGACTTCGTGCGCCGCCTCATCGACGAGAACCTGATTCCCGATGACGTGACCATCATGGTCATGACCCAGTCGCGCGAAGACCTGATTGCGCGCACCGTGGAAGCGGTGAAAGGCGCACCGCGCGCCATCGTGCACCTCTACAACGCCACCGCGCCGGCCTGGCGGCGCATCGTGTTCGGCATGAACGTGACGCAGGTGATGCAGCTCATCGAACACCACGTGGGCTACGTCAAGCAACTCACCGACGCGCACCCCGAAACGCAATGGACCTTGCAGTATTCGCCCGAAACCTTCAGCGCCACGGAGCTCAGCGTGTCCCTCAAGGCCTGCCAGACGGCCATCGCCGCATGGAATGCCGGCCCCGGCCGCCCGATCATCATCAACCTGCCTACCACGGTGGAAAACGCCACGCCCAACGTGTTCGCCGACCAGATCGAGTGGATGGACCGCAACCTCAGCCCCCGCGAACACATCGTGCTCTCGGTGCACCCGCACAACGACCGGGGCACGGGCGTGGCGGCGGCAGAACTGGCGATGATGGCCGGTGCCGACCGCGTGGAGGGCTGCCTTTTCGGCAACGGCGAGCGCTGCGGCAACGTGGACATCGTGACGCTGGCGCTCAACATGTACACCCAGGGCGTGCATCCGAACCTTGACTTTTCGGACATCACCTCGGTCGCGCGCATTGCCGAGGAATGCACCTCGCTGCCCGTGCACCCGCGCCACCCCTATGCGGGTGACCTGGTGTTCACCGCGTTCTCGGGCTCGCACCAGGACGCGATCAAGAAGGGCTTTGCCGCGCAGGACCCGGACGCCTTGTGGGAAGTGCCGTACCTGCCCATTGACCCGGCCGACCTCGGCCGCACCTACGACAGCGTGATCCGCGTGAACAGCCAGTCGGGCAAAGGCGGTATTGCCTTTTTGCTGGAGCGCGAACACGGCGTGGTGATGCCGCGCCGCATGCAGGTGGAGTTCAGCGCCGTGGTGCAGCGCCAGACCGACACCAGCGAAAGCGAGATGACGGGCGATGCGCTCTGGAGCCTTTTCCAGACGACGTACCTGCAGGCTGCCGCACCCACCGCCATTGCCTGCCACAGCCACCGCCTGGATGAAGACGGCCAGGGCATCGAACTCGATGTGACCATCGACGGCACACGCCAGACGCTGCGCGGCCAGGGCAACGGGCCAATCGCTGCAACGGTGGACGCACTCGGCCTGCCGCTGCGTGTGGACCACTATGAGGAGCGTGCCACGGGCACCGGCGCCAACGCCCAGGCCATGGCGATTGTGGAAGCCGCGATGGAGGGCGTTGGCGGGGCCACGTTCGGCGCTGGCATGAGCCACAACATCGTGACGGCCTCGGTGCACGCCATCGTCGCGCACTACCTGGAGAACCACGGCACCGAGCCGCTCGAGATCGGCGATCAGGCCGGGCCCGGTCGGATTCCAGCCCAGTGTCTTCCGGGTCTTTTCGCTCGATGCCACGAGGTCGTGGCTAGCGAACATTGCCAGCCAACCGAAATGCGCCGGGGCTTCTTCCGCGGATAGGGATTTTGTCGGCACGTTCAGGCCGCGACCGATGGCTTCGGCAATATCCAGCATGCGCACGCCTTCTTCAGCCACCGCATGATATTTCGCGCCCGCCTCGTTTTTTTCCAACGCCATCCGGTAAAGACGCGCCACATCCGAAATGTGGGCCGCTGCCCACCGGTTGTGCCCGTCCCCAACATAGGCGGACACGCCCTTCTCCCGCGCCACAGCCACAGCGTACGTCAGAAG
>JBCNOJ010000240.1:0-7875 GCA_039593925.1 Acidovorax sp. | reverse complement strand
CCCAGGCAAGGGTCGAGTTTGCACGGCGCCACGGCATGGACATTGACGTGCCCGACCTCATGGCCCGCACCACCGGCAAGAACGGCACCGAGTGCATCGTGGAACTGCTGGGCCGCCCCGTGTCCCAGGACGAGGCCGATGCGCTTACGCATGAGAAAGAAATCATCTACCGCGAGCTTTTTGCCCCCCGCTTCGCCGAAGTGGCGGGCTTTAGCGCGTTTGCGGCGCAGGTGCATGCGCGCGGTTTGAAGGTGGCGGTGGGCACCGCCGGCGACATCGGCAACGTGGAGTTTGCGCTCGGCCACCTGGGCCTTACGCCCGCCCCATTGGCCATCGTGCGCGGCGACGAGGGTCTGCCCGGCAAGCCTCAACCCGCCATATTTCTGGAAGCAGCACGCCGCATTGCGGCCGACCCTGCGCACTGCATCGTCTTTGAAGACGCGCCGTTTGGGATCGAGGCCGCACGCCGCGCAGGCATGCGTGCCGTGGCGATCTGTAGCACCCATACGCCCGAGCAACTGGCCGGGCCGCATGTGCTGGCCGCCGTGCGCGACTACACCGAACTCATGAACACCGACTTTCTGGAGAGCATCCATGTTGCAGCAACTGCATAGTGCAGACGGAAGTGCCGACGGCGCAGGCCAGACCCTTGCGATCCGCCGTGAGGACTACACCGCCCCCGCCTACTGGATCGACAGCGTCGAACTCACGTTCGATCTGGACCCCAACAAGACCCGCGTGCTCAACCGCATGGTGCTGCGCCGCAACCCCGACGTGGCGGCCGAGCCGCTCAAGCTGGACGGCGACGAGCTGAATCTGGCGCGCGTGCTGGTCAACGGCCAGGGCACCTCGTTCAAGATGGAAGGCACCCGCCTGGTGCTGGAGAACCTGCCGGAGGGCAACGACCCCTTTGCGCTCGAAATCTTCACCACCTGCTGCCCCGCCAAAAACACCCAGCTCATGGGCCTGTACGTGAGCCAGGGCACCTTCTTCACGCAGTGCGAGGCCGAGGGTTTCCGCCGCATCACCTACTTCCTGGACCGCCCCGACGTGATGGCCAGCTACACCGTCACGCTGCGTGCCGACAAAGCCCAGTACCCGGTGCTGCTCAGCAATGGCAACCTGGTGGACAGCGGCCCGCTGGAAGACGGCCCCAATGGCGCGCGGCACTTTGCCAAGTGGGTCGACCCGCACAAAAAGCCCTGCTACCTGTTCGCCCTGGTAGCGGGCAAGCTGGTCGCGCGTGAGCAGCACATCAAGAGCCGCTCGGGCACAGACCACCTGCTGCAGGTCTACGTGCGCCCGGGTGATCTCGGCAAGACCGAACATGCCATGAACTCGCTGATGTACAGCGTGGCCTGGGACGAAGCCCGCTTTGGCCTGCCGCTGGACCTGGAGCGCTTCATGATCGTCGCCACCAGCGACTTCAACATGGGCGCCATGGAGAACAAGGGCCTGAACATCTTCAACACGAAGTACGTTCTGGCCAGCGAAGCCACGGCCACCGACACCGACTTCGCCAACATCGAAAGCGTGGTCGGTCACGAGTACTTCCACAACTGGACCGGCAACCGCGTCACATGCCGCGACTGGTTTCAGCTGAGCCTGAAGGAAGGCCTCACGGTCTTCCGCGACCAGGAATTCAGCATGGACCTGGCGGGCAGCCCCTCCGCCCGCGCCGTCAAGCGCATCGAAGACGTGCGTGTGCTGCGCACCGCCCAGTTTCCTGAAGACGCGGGCCCCATGGCCCACCCTGTGCGGCCCGACAGCTACGTCGAGATCAACAACTTCTACACCGTCACCATCTACGAAAAAGGTGCGGAGGTGGTGCGCATGCAGCACAACCTGGTGGGCCGCGAGGGCTTTGCCAAGGGCATGAAGCTGTACTTCGAACGCCATGACGGCCATGCCGTGACCTGCGACGATTTTGTGCAGGCCATTGCCGATGCCAACCCGGCCAGCCCGCTCACGCGGCATCTGGCGCAATTCAAGCGCTGGTATAGCCAGGCAGGCACGCCGCGCGTGCGCGCCACAGGCCACTACGACGCCGCAACGCGCTGCTATGCGCTCACGCTCTCGCAAAGCTGTGCGGCCACGCCCGGGCAGAGTGAGAAGTTGCCTTTTGTCATCCCAGTGGACTTGGGCCTGATTGATGCCACCACGGGCGCCGCCCTGCCCCTGCAACTGTCGGGCGAAGGGTTGGACGGCGCCAGCGCCCCGACTTCGCGCGTGGTAGTGCTCACCAATGCGTCGCAGACGCTGACTTTCACGAACCTGGATGCAGAGCCCGTACCGTCGCTGCTGCGCGGGTTCAGTGCCCCTGTGGTTCTGGACATTGACTACTCCGACGCGCAACTGCTGACCCTGTTGGCGCACGACGCAGACGCCTTCAACCGATGGGAAGCCGGGCAGCGTCTTGCACTGCGAATTGCTATCAATACAATAGCTGATAGCGCTTTACAGACAAGCGCCAATGGCCGTTTTGACCATCAAATTTTGCCCACGGATTTTGTGCAAGCGATGCGCTCCGTGCTGCGCAATCCCCAGTTGGACGCGGCCTTCAAGGAACTGGTGCTCACGCTGCCTTCAGAGACCTATATTGCCGAACAGCAAGAGGTGGTGGACCCACAGCGTATCCACGCCGTGCGCGAAGCCATGCGCGAGCAACTGGCCGTGTCGCTGCAGGCCGACTGGGAGTGCGCATGGGAACACAACCAGGACACCGGCGGCTACCGCCCCGACCCGGTCTCCTCCGGCCGCCGCGCGCTCAGCGGCCTGGCGCTGCATATGCTGTGCGTTGCCGCACAGCGCACGGGCGATGCCGTCTGGCCCGGCAAGGCTTTGCAGCGCTTCAAGGTGGCGGGCAACATGACCGACCGCTTCAACGCGCTCACGGCCCTGGTGGCCAGCGGCAGCGAGCTGGCAGCGCCCGCCCTGGCACGCTTTCACGCGATGTTCAAGGACGAACCCCTGGTCATCGACAAATGGTTCGCACTGCAGGCAGGCAGCCCGGACCGCGGCGGCAATGTGCTGCCCGCCGTGCGACAGCTCATGCAGCACCCGGACTTCAGCCTCAAGAACCCCAACCGCGCTCGCAGCGTGATCTTCAGCTATTGCAGCGCCAACCCTGGCGCATTCCACCGCGCAGATGCGGCGGGCTATGTGTTCTGGAGCGACCGCGTGATCGAGCTGGACGCCATCAACCCGCAGGTGGCCGCCCGCCTGGCTCGTGCGCTCGACCGCTGGAAGAAATTGGCAGAGCCTTGGCGCACTTCCGCGCGCGAGGCCATCGCCCGCGTTGCCGCACGCCCCAATCTGTCCAACGACGTGCGCGAGGTGGTGACAAGGGCATTGGCCGATTGAGCGCACGACTGACTAACTGACTGATTGATTGAATTTCACGAAAGAGACCGGTTCATGACCAAACGCATCAGCCTGACCCGTTACCTCGTTGAACAGCAACGGGTGGATGGCCTCATCCCGTCCCAGTTGCGCCTGCTGCTCGAAGTGGTGGCGCGCGCCTGCAAAAGCATCAGCCATGCCGTCAACAAAGGTGCACTGGGCGGCGTGCTGGGCACGGCCACCAGCGAGAACGTGCAAGGCGAGATCCAGAAGAAGCTCGACATCATCGCCAACGAAGTTCTGATCGAAGCCAACGAATGGGGCGGCCACTTGGCGGCCATGGCTTCGGAAGAAATGGACGGCATCTACGTGGTGCCAAACCGCTACCCGCAGGGCGAATACCTGCTGCTGTTCGACCCTCTGGACGGCTCATCCAACATCGATGTGAACGTGAGCATCGGCACCATCTTCAGCGTGCTCAAGAAGCCCGACGACGACCGCGGTGTGGAGGCAGGCGATTTTCTGCAGCCCGGCACGGCGCAGGTGGCGGCCGGCTACTGCATCTATGGCCCTCAGACCACGCTGGTGCTCACCGTGGGCGATGGCGTCGCCATGTTCACGCTCGACCGCGAACAAGGCTCCTTCGTGTTGACGGAAGAGAACGTGCGCATTCCCGAAGACACCAAGGAATTCGCTATCAACATGAGCAACATGCGGCACTGGGACGAGCCTGTAAAGCGCTACATCGACGAATGCCTGCAAGGCAAGGAAGGTCCGCGCGGCAAGGACTTCAACATGCGCTGGATCGCCTCGATGGTGGCCGATGTGCATCGCATCCTGACCCGCGGCGGCGTCTTCATGTACCCCTGGGACAAGCGCGAGCCCAACAAGCCGGGCAAGCTGCGCCTCATGTACGAAGCCAACCCCATGGGCTGGCTGGTGGAACAGGCGGGAGGCGCTGCCACCAATGGCAAACAGCGCATTCTCGATATCCAACCGACGCAATTGCACGAACGTGTGAGCGTGATTCTTGGCTCAAAAAATGAGGTCGAGCGCGTGACCAGCTACCATTCCACGCTATAATCTCGGGCTTACGCCGGTGTAGCTCAGTCGGTAGAGCAGCTCATTCGTAATGAGAAGGTCGGGTGTTCGATTCATCTCTCCGGCACCAAGTCAGTCAGAAACCCCCGCTATCTAACGTTAGTGGGGGTTTTTTGTTTTTTGGTTCGTGTGGGACGGTGTTCCGCTTACCGCGTACAAAAGCACTCGGCTAAAGAGATCAATCGGCCGATCTTTCGATTTCGTCCAGCGCTTGGCCAAGACGCACGAATTACGCAGGTTGTTTGTTCGATCACGGCCCGGCGCGTGCCCTGACGGGGGCCCATACAGTCTTAGGCGGGTTCAACGCCTCATGCTCACCGATCCAAAGTGCCACGGCACATGCGCAGGACCAAGTTGCCTAGAGCGAGCCCCACGCCGAACAGCACATAAGTCACAGCGAGCGAGTGACGCGAGAGTCTGCGTTCAAAGCCGGGCTTTAAAAGCTCCGGCGTGAGCTTAAAGTCGACCACGCTGGCTATCGCGCTGGTCGCAAGACACGCTGCACCCGTACGCGGCACCTTGTGCATCGCAGGTTGTGAGCGCAGGAAGGCCGACAGCAACGCTGCCCAAAACAGCGACGCCGCATGGTGCGTGACATAACCCACTACGGTGTGCTTAACATCAACAATCTGCCGGTGCAAAGCCTCGCGGTCCCAATACCAGTGGCTCACTGCGTTGATGGGCGCCGCGGCACTGCCGGCCTCTCTTCGGCCAGGAACCGCCAGCGCCACGGCGGAAAGAATACTGGCGCTCCCGCCCGCTAGAAACGGCAATCCAAGGGAGTGTCGAGTCTCCGTCTTCATGCGCTTCAATTTGCCAAATTAGAAGCGCAGGCCTGTAGGACACGCACCTCAAGCGGATGCGGCGGTGCACCGCTTTCTGGCGACCGTCTCACCTTGGGTTTGGTGGCTGATGACCCGTCTGAGTGTGCATCTAATCTCTGCACATCCTTTTCTGCATATCCGCTTTAACGTCGTGCCTATCCCGACGAATCAGGCACAGCCACTCCACGCCTGCGCGGACCGCCATAACACCTGAAATCCTCCCAGCAAACACTGTCGGAAACGGCCTACGACGGCATGGGCGCAGGTCTTTCAATTGGATATTGCACTGCAGCAGAACATCGAGTTCAGGACACATCCATGAACTCTGCCGCGCACTCCACTTCGTTTCCGTCCTCCGCGACGGCGGCAAGTTCACATTTCAGACAGTACGAGAGCTTGGGTGCGCATGCGCATGGTCATGGCACAAGCTTTACGGTATGGGCACCAAACGCACGCAACGTTGAAGTTGTTGGAACCTTCAACCAGTGGATTCCGCAGCCCATGGAGCGCTTGGCTGACGGATCTGGTCGTTGGAACACCGTGGTAGCGGATGCCCAGCAAGGCGATCTCTACAAATACCGCATCGAAGACGCGCACGGGAACTGGACTGACAAGGCCGACCCGTATGCGACGCGCCAGGAACATCCGCCAGGTACTGCCTCCCAGGTCTGGCACCTGGATTACCAATGGAATGACCGGCCATGGATGGCATCACGTGCTCAGCGACAGAGCGCTGTCGCGCCAATCTCCATCTACGAGGTGCACTTGGGATCATGGCAACGCCAAGAAGACGGCAGATTTCTGAACTACCGGGATGTCGCCCACCGCCTCGCCGCACACTGCAATGCCCTCGGATTCACACATGTGGAGTTGATGCCTGTCACGGAGCATCCGTTCTACGGCTCTTGGGGTTACCAAACGACGGGTTATTTCGCACCCACCGCCCGGTACGGCAGCCCTCAGGACCTGATGGCTTTTGTGGACACACTGCATCAGCATGGGATTGGCGTATTGCTTGACTGGGTGGCCTCGCACTTTCCGTCTGATGCGCATGGCTTGGCGCGTTTTGACGGCACAGCGCTGTATGAGCATGAGGACCACCGCAAGGGCTTTCATCCAGAGTGGAACAGCCTGATCTTCAACTACGGTCGCTACGAAGTGCGCGACTTCCTCATCAGCAACGCACTGTTCTGGCTTGAGAAGTACCACTTCGACGGCATCCGTGTCGATGCTGTGTCGTCGATGCTTTATCTGGACTTCGCGCGCAAGCCTGGCGAATGGGTGCCCAATCCCGATGGTGGCCACCAGAATTGGGAGGCCGTGCGCTTCCTGCAGGACCTCAACTGCGCGGTTTATGCCGAATTCCCGGACGTGCATGTGATCGCCGAAGAGTCCACCGCTTGGAAAGGTGTGTCGCGCCCCGTGCATGCGGACGGCCTGGGCTTCGGCATGAAATGGAACATGGGCTGGATGAACGACACGCTGCGTTATATGCAGCGCGACCACGTGCACCGCCAGTGGCACGAGGGCGACATCCGGTTTTCGATGGTGTACGCGTTCGACGAGAACTTCGTACTAGCGCTTTCGCACGACGAGGTGGTCTACGGCAAGCGCAGCCTGCTGTCGCGCCAGCCGGGCGACGCTTGGCAGCGCTTTGCTGGCCTGCGCACCCTGTACGGAATGATGTGGTCGCACCCGGGCAAGAAGCTGCTCTTCATGGGCGGCGAGTTCGCCCAGGTCGAGGAATGGCACCACGAGCGCACGCTGGATTGGCACCTGTGGGCCAAGGCCCGCCACAGCGGCATGGCCCGCTGGGTGACCGACCTGAACCGCCTGTACCGTACCCGGCCTGCCCTTCATGCACACGACTTCGACGCCGAGGGCTTCGCCTGGATGCCGGTGGATCCGCACCAGACCACGGTGCTCGCCTTCCTGCGCCGCGCAGGCGACGACTTCGTGCTGGCCGTGCACAACCTCACACCTCAGCCCGTGGCCGGATTGCGCGTGGGTGTGCCGGTGGACGGCCACTGGCTCGAGCTGCTCAACAGCGATGCCGAGGCCTATGGCGGCAGCGGCATGGGCAACTTCGGAGGCGTGGACGCCACGCCTGCCCCGCTGGACGGCCAGCCGGCCCACCTGCACCTCACGGTGCCGCCCCTTTCCACCCTTCTTCTTTCCAACCGCCCATCCCGGGCCTGATCCTCTGGAGCTACTGCTATGTCACGCACTGCAAACGTATTGGCGATCGTGATGGCTGGAGGTGAAGGCTCGCGCCTGCACCCCTTGACAGCCGAACGCTGCAAACCCGCCGTCCCGTTCAACGGCAAGCACCGCATCGTGGACTTCGTGCTGTCCAACCTGGTCAATTCGGAGATCTATTCCATCTACCTGCTGGTGCAGTACAAGTCGCAGTCGCTGATCGAGCACATCCGCAGCTCCTGGACGATGACGCGCTTCATCCCCCAGCACTTCGTGACCGTAGTGCCCCCGCAAATGCGCAACGGACCCGAGTGGTTCCAGGGCACGGCCGATTCGGTGTACCAGAACATCCACCTGATCGAATCCTTCCAGCCCGACATCGTGGCCGTGTTCGGTGCCGACCACATCT
>JBCNOJ010000024.1:0-20984 GCA_039593925.1 Acidovorax sp. | reverse complement strand
GTTGGGGTACTTCTTGAGTTCGGCTGCGAAGGCCTTGTGGGGGAACGGATAGAGCTGTTCCACACGGATGATGGCGACATCATCGTCTTCGCGCTCAGTGCGCTTTTTCACCAGGTCGTAGTACACCTTGCCCGAACACGCGATCACGCGCTTGACCTTGGCGGCCTTCTTCACGATAGCTTCGTCCTGTTCAGGAATCACCGTTTGGAAGCTGCCTTTGGTGAACTCGGACAGGGGCGAAGTCGCATCCTTGTTACGCAACAGCGACTTCGGCGTCATGATGATCAGCGGCTTGCGCAGATCACGCACCATCTGGCGGCGCAGGATGTGGAAGATCTGGCTGGCTGTGGTGGGTTGCACCACTTGCATGTTGGTGTCGGCCGACAGTTGCATGAAGCGCTCCAGGCGTGCCGAGCTGTGCTCAGGGCCTTGCCCTTCATAGCCGTGCGGCAGCATCAGCGTGATGCCATTCACACGGCCCCACTTCACTTCGCCAGACGCGATGAACTGGTCGATAACGACCTGCGCACCGTTCGCGAAGTCGCCGAACTGGGCTTCCCACACCACCAGCGTGTTGGGGTCGTTGGACGCATACCCGTATTCAAACGCCAGCACGGCTTCTTCAGACAGGATGGAGTCGATGACAACAAACGGGGCTTGGTTATCGGCCACATTCTGCAGCGGCGTGTAAGTGCCTTCGTTCCACTTCTCACGCTTTTGGTCGTGGATCACGGCGTGGCGGTGCGTGAACGTGCCGCGGCCGCAGTCCTCACCCGACAGGCGCACCGGGAAGCCGCTGGACACCAGCGATGCAAACGCCATGTGCTCGCCCATGCCCCAGTCCACAGGGATCTCACCACGGCCCATCGCGGCGCGGTCGTCGTACACCTTCTTGACCAACTGGTGCGGTGTCACGCTTTCAGGGATGGTCGTGATCTTCTCGGCAAGACGCTTCCACTCAGCCAGGGGGATCGCTGTGTCGCCAGAGTCCGTCCACTTCTTGCCCAGGAACGGGCTCCAGTCCACCGCGTATTTGCTCTTGAAATTCGTCAGCACGGGGTCAACCGTGTGCTTGCCCGAATCCATGGCAGCACGGTAGGCCTTGACCATATCGTCGCCCAGCGTTTCGCCGAGGCCTTGCGTGGCCAGCTTGTCGGCGTACAGCTTGCGCGTGCCGGGGTGTTGCCCGATCTTCTTGTACATCAGCGGCTGGGTCAGGGCAGGCGTGTCCTGCTCGTTGTGGCCCAGTTTGCGGAAGCAGATGATGTCCACAACCACATCCTTCTGGAATTCCATGCGGAACTCGAGAGCGAGCTGGGTGGCCAGCACAACGGCTTCGGGGTCGTCCCCGTTCACGTGCAGCACGGGCGACTCGACCATCTTGACGATATCGGTGCAATACAAAGTCGAGCGCGCATCGCGCGGATCGGACGTCGTGAAGCCGATCTGGTTGTTGATGATGATGTGCACCGTGCCGCCGGTGGAATAGCCACGGGTCTGCGCCAGCGCCAGGGTTTCCTGATTGACGCCCTGGCCGGCAAAAGCAGCGTCACCGTGCACCAGCACGGGCAGCACCTGCTTGCCTTGAGGGTCGGCACGACGGTCCATGCGCGCGCGCACGGAACCTTCGACCACCGGGTTCACGATCTCCAGGTGAGAGGGATTGAACGCCAGCGACAGGTGGACAGGGCCGCCAGGGGTCGTCACATCAGAACTGAAGCCCTGGTGGTACTTCACATCGCCCGATGGCAAGTCTTCAGGGGCGGTGTGGTCGAACTCTGCGAACAGGTCTTTGGGCATCTTGCCCAGGGAGTTAACCAGCACATTCAGGCGGCCACGGTGGGCCATACCAATCACGATTTCCTGCACGCCCTTGGCGCCGGCAGACTGGATCAGTTCGTCCATCGCGGCGATGAAGCTTTCGCCACCCTCCAGCGAGAAACGTTTCTGGCCGACGTATTTGGTGTGCAGGAAGCGTTCCAGGCCTTCGGCGGCGGTCAGGCGGTCAAGAATCTGACGCTTCTTGTCAGCGCCGAAGCTGGGCTTGCTGCGAATGGTTTCGAGCTTCTCTTGCCACCAGCGCTTTTGGTTCTGGTCGGTGGCATACATGTATTCGGCGCCGATGGAGCCGCAATACGTTTCGCGCAGCGCATTGATCAGCTCGCGCAGCGGCATGGATTCTTTACCGAAGAACGTGTTGCTGGTGTTGAACACGACTTCCTGGTCGGAATCGCTGAAGCCGTAGAAAGAGGGTTCAAGTTCAGGGATCGCAGGGCGCTCTGTGCGCTTCAGGGGATCCAGGTCTGCCCAGCGCTGGCCCACGTTGCGATACGCGGCGATCAACTGCTGAACGGCAGTGCGCTTGCGGCCTAGCTCGGAGTCAGCACCCGTAGCGACCACCACTTTGGTGCCGCCCTGCTTTGCACGCTCTGCAAAGGCATTGATGACGGGCAGATGGGGAACGTCCTTGGCATTGCTGCCATCCACTGCGGGCACATGTTGAAGTGCATCAAAGTATTCGCGCCAGTTGTCTGGCACGCTACCTGGGTTGGCAAGGTAGTTTTCGTACATCTCTTCAACATACGGCGCATTGCCGCCGAAGAGATAGGTGTTGCCTTGGTAGGCTTGATAGACGGACGTCGTATCGCTCATATTCCGCTGACCTCCGCTTTCCTTGGGAAAGCATTAGTTGGTTGAGAAACCTTCCGCGACACGGCTGAACCGGTTGGCGGATGCGACTGTGGCTAGGGAAGGGCCTTGGGTTGCGTCCGCTATTGTGCCACCGAACCTTGAAGCGCCCAAATCCACGAGCGGCGCTCGCCATTCTGTGAGGGCAACAACAAAGACGGTGCGGCAGCGTTCACGTGTATCCACGAGGCCTCGCGTACATTCCGGGGTATCCGATTGCCGAGCCACCCGTTATGACACCTTCGTCCCTTCAGAACAAAGCCTTCCTGATCCTGCTGATTCTTGTCAGCATCGCTTTCGGCGCCATCCTCTGGGAGTTCCACGGCGCCGTGTTTTGGGGCATTGTGCTGGCCATATTGTTTGCGCCGCTTCACCGCAAATTGCTGCGCCGCATGCCAAAGCGGCAGAACCTTGCAGCGCTGTGCACGCTGGGGCTGTGCCTGATCGTCGTCATACTTCCCATGACTGCCATCACCATCTCGCTCATTCAGGAAGCCACAGCCATCTACGACCGCGTGCGCTCCGGTCAACTCAACTTCGGGCTGTATTTTCAGCAGGTGATGGGCGCATTGCCCGGATGGGCCGTCAATCTGCTGGATCGCCTGAATCTGACCTCCATTGACGAACTTCAGCAACGGTTTTCGTCAGTGGCTGTTCAGGCCAGCCAATTCGTCGCCACGCAGGCCTTGAACATCGGGCAGAACACACTGCAGTTCGTGGTGAGCTTCGGCATCATGCTGTACCTGCTGTTTTTTCTGCTGCGCGATGGTTCTCGCCTAGCCCTGAGAATCGGCCAAGCCACGCCATTGGACGAAACTCACAAACGCCAACTGGTAGGCAAATTCACCACAGTGATTCGCGCAACGGTCAAGGGCAATATTGTGGTGGCAGCATCCCAGGGTGCATTGGGCGGTCTGATCTTCTGGGTGCTGGGGATTCAGGGCCCCGTGTTGTGGGGCGTGCTGATGGCGTTCCTGTCCCTTCTGCCCGCCGTGGGCGCTGGCCTCATATGGGTACCGGTAGCCATCTACTTCCTGGCCACAGGCGCGATTTGGCAAGGTGTGGTTCTCACAGCTTTCGGAATTTTTGTGATCGGCCTCGTCGACAACATACTGCGCCCGATTCTGGTGGGCAAAGACACAAAGATGCCCGACTACGTCGTGCTGATCTCCACACTCGGCGGCATGTCCATCTTCGGATTGACGGGCTTTGTGATCGGACCGGTGATTGCGGCTCTTTTCATGGCCTGCTGGGATCTTTTTTCACCCGCCCCGCCCGAAATCACCTCGTCTTAAAAAACGAAAGGGGCGAATACAGCCCCTTCATTTCATGTTGTTGATCGGCTCAGTAATCTTGTGCTTCTCGCGAAAAACAAAAGCCTCCATACGGAGGCTTTTGAATGAAACGGCTGGTAGGACATACAAGATTCGAACTTGTGACCAACGGATTAAAAGGTCAGGGCGCTCTGGTGTGGGGCTCGCGGCCCGCAGGTGATTCAATGTCCCGCAGCGCGGGCACTTGATGGCAATTTGCTCAAACACAGCCTCGGCAAGTTTTCGCTTGCAGTGGCCGCAACGGATTTCTTCCTTGGTGTCTGCATCGCCCAAGATGCGTCTCGCCTGTGCACAGGTGACGGAGCCGCTGGTTAATGCCGTGGGCATTCACGGCGAAGGGGTTTGCGTTGGGTGTTCCCGCACCCCTTGCAATCGCCCTGTCTTTTTATAAAATCGACCGCAAAGCATTGCGGTGCAAGCGCTAGCAGCTATCTATTTCGTAGCTCCCCCTCCCCTTTTCCCTTCCCCGACTTTGTAGGGAACGAAGCGCACCACCTCTTCCCCCATCCACGCATTCAACTCGCTGAACCGCGCCTGCAATGGCGTGATCTCGTTGCGTGCAAAGACTTCGGCCGCCGGCCTCACAGCGCCGAACCCGCTTGTATTGCTGGGCACCACGCCCATCAGTTGGGGCGGAACCAGGGCAGGCATCTTTGCTGGTGCCGCCCTTGGGTGAAGCGCGGTAGCTGCCTAATTGGCAACGTGGGGCATGCGCAGCCGCAGCCTTGCCAGTGACCCCGGCTTGATCGGTATGGCGAATGTTTACACCCAGCACGCCGGCGGCATGGAGCAACCACAGCCGGCAGATGATGCTGCCCACGCCATGCGGAAGGTGCGCAAGGCAGAGCTCAATCGCCTTCACCTGCAGACCGAGGCCTATGCAAAGGCCATCACCGAACAGACGAAAGACCTGCGGACCGCCGTGGTACTGGCCGCACTCTCACCAGCGGTTGCCATTGCTGTGTGGGCGGCATGTTTGCAATCAACCTAGGCTGCCTCACGCCGACTTATCAGGAGGCACGTTGTGCCGCTGCGTACTCGTGTCTGGCAACACAGGGTCTTGCGGAAACGGTACTGGCGCGGGGGCCGGGGTGTTGCTCATTGTCTTTCCTCCTATTTCTTGGCCTTACTGCCAATTTTGAAAGTCATCGGCCCTGAGAAGGTCTGATCACCTTTTTCCCGACCACGTCGCCGTCTACTGTCAAAGCGGTATGCCCTTGGGCCCTAAATTACTTGCGCCACCCCTTGCCGCTGTACCCCTTGGCTACAGCGAACAGCCCCAGCAACAACGACAGCGTCAAAACGCCCCACTGAGACAACGTGGGGATGCTCGCGGGGGTGGCAGCTGCCACTGCGGGCCAGACTTGAAATGCGAGGTCAACGCCAGGCAAGGCAGTTACTGCATAGTTGAAAATCACCTGGCCGTCCGCATAGGGATCAACGGTCGACGCATAGAAATTTCCAAAGCCTTGGAGAATGAATGAGTATGTGCTTCCCGCGGTCACAGGGAATGGAGTGGTCAGCTCAATGTCAACCATTGGGCCTCCGGGAGTGGTTGTCACAAGTGATACCCCTGCTTGGGAATAGGCGGGAGCGCCTACAGCTCCTGCTGTGCCGCTACCAGAGCCGCCGTTGTAGATGAGCAAGCTTCCATTGAAAACCACTTCAGGGCGGACACTGATTTTGGAGATCTGGGTAGATGAAGTCGCAATGAAACTCTGACCAACAGCAAAGCTGGCAACGCTTACACCTGAGTCCAACGGTTGCGAGACCATCTGGGCCCACGAGGACATCGACAAAAAGATTGTGAGCAGCGCTGCGGTTATCTTGGCCTTCATGGATCTCCCTCTAGTGAACGTTATGTGTCGTAGTTACTTGAGTATTGTGAAAGGGGTTGTCGCCTGTTCCGCACAGTGCAAGCCAATGGGCGCGGTCACAGTCTGATGGCCGTTCACTGGCTGGTCTGAGCTGCCGCCTACCGTCACAGTGGTGTGCCCTTTGCCCCTTAACTACTTGCGCCAACTCTTGCCGCTGTACCCCTTGGCCACAGCGAACAAACACAGCAACAACGACAGCGTCAAAACGCCCCACTCCGACAGGGTGGGAATGCTCGTGGCGGTTGTAGGGGCAGCAGCTACCACTGGCCAAACTTGGAAAGCAAAATCGTAGCCTCCGTACCCAACTAGGTCGGCGAAATCAACGAGCAACTGACCACCTGCATACGGATCAGCGCTAGACAAGTAGAAGCCACCATTGGCTGGGAAAACAAATGTATATGTATTCCCTGCAGTCACTGGAAACGGAGTTGTCAGCACGATGTCCTTCAATGGGCTTCCCGAACCGCTTGCAACAAGCGATACCCCTGCTTGTGTATAGGCGGGAGCGCCTACAACACCGATGGCCCCACTACCCGTGCTGCCGTTGTAGATCAGCAAGTTTCCGTTATAAGCCAACCAAGGGCGGACACTGATCTTGCTAATTTGGGTGGTCGCAGTTGCGGTAAAGGTCTGTCCCGCCGTGGCTCCCGAAACGATCGTACCGGTATCCGTCGTTTGCGAGACCATCTGGGCCCACTAGGACATCGACAATAAGATTGTGAGCAGCGCTGCAGTTATTTTGACCTTCATGGTTCTCCCTCTAGTGCACTTGATGATGCAGTTACTCAGGCTGCGAGCCAGCGTCGTTTACTGAATCGCAGAGTGCATGCAAATAGGGTCGCTCACTTGCGACCCCGACCAACTTTGAAAGTCATGGGCGCAGTAACGGTTTGATCGCCCATCGCCGCCGATGGTGACGGTATTGTCGCCAGATGAAGGGGACTTCCCAAGTTCCTGCAGGTACCCGCGAAGAAAGGGACTATCCCGTCTCAATTTCGTAAGAAGTTCGCTCTCGGCTCGAGAAAGCGATGCACTGCCCGAGCGCTTACCCGTCACGACACAGAGGACATCGACGCCTACTGAAGCAACAGCTGCAAGGTAGTCGGCGTCAGGGCTTCTTTCGCCCTTCTCATAGTTGATTCGGGTGGCCTTTCCCACGTCACCGTGCGCGGCAAAGTCAGTCTGGTTCATGCCCAGTCGGTTGCGCTCTTCCATCAGACGGGCGCCGATAGTCAAAATATTTTCCCCAAAACATTTAAAGATCAACTTTTGCTGACCGCAATGCGATTACGTTGTTACCAAATTACTTCAGATAGTACATGGACACCGCCAATCCTTCGCATGGCAAATGCGCAACAAAGCCGCGCACCGTGATAACGGCAAAACCAACTTGTGCGCAGCGTTAGCGCAAGGTTTGCTGAAGCTGGTGCACAAGCATCTGCCGGGGGGCAGAAATTGAAATGCATGTGGCCGAGGGCACCACATTGGTGTGGGTGACAACCGAGGTGTTTCTCCGCGTAGAAGTTATGCGCTCCACTCGGCAAATGGCGCCTGCCCCTGCATGAAGATGCGATAGAAGGCTTGGAAGAACTGATGGACCAGCACCTGCGCTTTTGCTTTACCTACCAGGGCAAGGCGGTTGCATGGGAGTTGACGAACTCAGCATCGCACGCAGCGCTGGCGACTGCTGGCATTCAAAATTTTCGACTCAATGACCTGCGGCACACGTGGGCCTCATGGCATCGGCAAGCGGGAACGTCTTGTGATGAGCTCAAGGACTTGGACGGCTGGAAGTCCCGGGTGATGATGGACCGTTATGCGAAGTACGCCACGGAACATCTGGCGGTTGCAGCCAATCGGATTCAGCGTTTGTGGGATGAGAACGTGGTGAACCTTGTCACATTCTCGTCACGGCCCAAAGAGAAAAGGGCCTAGCCTTAATGGCTAAGCCCCTGATATCTCTGGTAGGACGTACAAGATTCGAACTTGTGACCAACGGATTAAAAGTCCGCTGCTCTACCAACTGAGCTAACGTCCCAACCTGTTGCAGCACACGCAACTGTGTTTGCTGCAAAGCCTTGAATTATAGCGTCATTTTTTACCGCTTTCCGTTTTGCTCACCAATTTGTCCAGCACCCACCCCGCAGCGCATTGCCCAAAGGTAGCTGTCACGGCCACTACCGAACCATAGCCATGACAGTTCAGCGACCCGTCTCCCACGATATTGCAGGACGGGTCAGGCGAAGCTACAGCCTCGTTGCTGTAAACACAAGCAACGCCCATTTTCTTGCCATCACGAGGTGCTCGATGAAACTTTCTTAACCGGTAGCGGACTTGCGCTAGCAGCGGATCGTGCGTTGTGTGCGCAAGATCGTCGATGTTCACTTTGTGGGCATGCCGCTTACCGCCGGCTGCGCCTACGGCAATGTGGGCAACCCCCTGCCTTTTGGCCCACACCGCTAATGCTGTTTTAGCCTTGACTTGATCACACGCATCAACCAGAGCGTCCACTGCACCGGGGGGCAATATCGCGGGCCAGTTGTCGGGCTCAACAAATTCCTCAATGCAATGCACAAGACACTCTGGGTGAATTTGCGCAATGCGATCTCTCATGGCAAGCACCTTGGCCTGCCCCACTGTGGATGTCAGCGCGTGTGCCTGACGATTGATATTGGATTCGGCTACGTGGTCGAGGTCGATGAGCGTGATGCGCCCTACCCCGCTGCGAGCCAGGGCTTCAGCCGTCCAGGAGCCTACGCCACCAATACCCACAACAACGACGTGAGCACTGCGAATGCGCTCAGCACCCACTGCACCATAGAGCCGCTCAAGCCCGCCGAACCGACGCTGCACTGAGTGCTCAGCGCCTAAGCCAACATCGGTTGCGGCTTGGCTGACCAACTCTTGCGTAAACGCAGTCACGTCACTTCAACCGCGAGAGGCGTTCTTTCGCTGCAAGCGCCGCTTCAGATTGAGGATAGGCCTTGATCAAGTCTTCCAAGGTTTTGCGTGCGGTCCGCGTGTCCTTGAGTTCAATCTGGCAGTTTGCTATCGACAAAGCCGCTTCAGGGGCACGCGCATGACCAGGCGCCTCGGACAGCATCAGTTTGAAGTTATTGATGGCTTCCTTGTAATCGCGTCCCGCGTACTGCGCGTTCCCTAGCCAAAAGCGGGCAGACGGCGTGTAGCCGCTGCGGGGATATTGCCGAACAAAGGCAGCGAATGCAGTGCCCGCTTCCGTGAACTTGCCTGATCGAAACACCGCCAACGCCGCTTCGTAGTCCCGCTTTTCAGCAGGGTCCGCTTGAAACTCCTGGCCATCCAGCGTCACCTTCACAGGCTCAAATTGGCGAAGCCGCTCGTCAACGCCTTGGGCGATGTCCTTCTGACGGCGCTGCAAATCCGCCGAGTCACGCAAGAGTTGCTCGTTTTGGCCACGAAGTTTGGATTGTTCGACGCGGAGCGTCTCAATCTGCGTCTGCAGATCCAGCAAGCTTCTGCGCAACTGGGCGTTCTCCTCGCCCAACCTGCGCACCTCATCTGAGGTGCGCTGCTGCGATTGCTGCATGGTGTCTACACGCTGGCGCATCTCCAGAATTGCACGCCTGGCCTCTCCGTCTTCAAACAAGGCAGCATGGCCCGACGGCACCAGACAAGCCGCTAACAGGAGCGCCGAAATCGGCCCGCGGGAAAAATAAGGCAACATCCGCATCCGAGGCATCAACGGTATGACAGTTCAGCACGGCGATTTTGTGCGTGCACATCTTCCGTGCTGCCTTGAGCGGCTGGCTTTTCCTTGCCAAAGCTCACTGCTTCCATCTGGCTGTCTGGAACTCCCAACAACGCCAGCGAGCGACGAACCGCCTCTGCACGCTTTTGTCCCAGTGCCAAGTTGTATTCACGGCCACCGCGCTCATCGGTGTGCCCTTCGATCATGACCTTGCGTCCCTGATTGGTCTTGATGTAACGCGAGTGGGCTTCGATAAGCGATTGGTACTCTGACTTGATGACGTAGCTGTCGTAGTCAAAATAAACGATGCGGCTAACGCCCACGGGGCCCGCAGCGTCGCGGCCCGACTGGCCGATATCGACCCCTGCAACACCCCGTTGCCCGGCATCGCCAGTGTTGGCGCCCTGGTTTGCTCCGCCTGTAGTGGAGGTGGCGGTTTTGTCTTCCACTGGCACATCATCCAGCTTGACGCCAGAACTGCAGCCTGCCATGAGGGCGACAACGGTAAGGGCAAGGGTAAAGCGCTTGATCATCCAAAAATCTCCTGAAAGCTTGATAACTGAATAGGTTCGAAATTTCACTGCTTTTGGAACGGACCCCAGTCCGGTTCGCGAATGTCGCCAGCCTGTCCCGCCAAACGGGCTTTGATTCGGCCATCCAGCGTGGTGGTCATCAAAGACTCTCGTCCTTGCTGCTGGGTTGCATACACAATGAGGCGGCTGTTGGGTGCAAAACTGGGGTTCTCATCCGCAGAGGTGTCGGTGATGGCATTTACCGTGCCGCTGGTCAAATCCATGACGTGAAGTTTGAAGGCGCCCCCCACACGGGAGATGTAGGCCAACCACTTGCCATCCGGACTGACGCTCGGAGAAATGTTGTAGGACCCGGTGAAGGTCACGCGCTCAGCGTTCCCGCCAGACGCGCTGACCTTGTAGACCTGCGGCGCACCTCCGCGGTCGCTCACAAAGTAAATAAATCGACCGTCTCCCGAAAAGACTGGCTCGGTATCAATGCCAGAACTTTGCATGAGGCGACGGGGCTCCCCGCCATTCGCATCGATCGTGTAGAGCTGCGAGCCGCCGTCGCGGCTCAGCGTAACCGCCAATGAGCGACCATCCGGCGCCCATGCGGGTGCACTGTTGGAACCTCGGAAATTTGCGATGAGTCGCCGCCGGCCCGAGGCCACATCGTGAACGTAGACGACCGGCTTGCGCGATTCGAACGACACATAGGCAAGTTGGCCGCCATTGGGCGACCACGCCGGAGAAATGATGGGTTCAGGGCTGGACAGGGCAGACTGTGCGTTTTCGCCATCGGCATCCGCCACCCACAGGCTGTAGCGCGAGCCACCCTTGGTCACATATGCGATGCGCGTAGAGAAAACACCTCGCTCGCCTGTGAGCTTTTCATAAATGAAGTCGGCCGTGCGGTGGGCCACCAATCGCAAATCACCCTGCGTGACCACAAAGCTCTGACCACCAAGATCCTGACCAGTGACCACATCCCAGAGCCGGAACCGGACGTCGAACCGACCGTCCGCCAACCGAGTGATGCTGCCCGTTGCCAAAGACTCGGCGCCTTTTTGCTTCCAGAGTGCAACATCTGGGCGGGACGTCTCGTCCAAGGCGGCTCCAGCTGCATCAACGGCAGCGAACTGCCCGCTGCGCTCAAGGTCAGCCAGCACGATGGAGGATATTTTTTGGGGCGCCTGCGCTTCACCGCGAAACGGCGCGACGGCGATGGGTCGCAAGCGCATGCCGACGCCCACCACTTCGACGCGGAACTGTGCCAGGGCAGGCAATGCGGGGGTAGCGATCAATGCGGCCAGGAGGTGGCGGCGCTGGGGGAGCGGCAAAGCCGCGGCGAAGGAGGAAGATGTATTGCGGTCAGTGGTCATTGGTGGCCAGCGTTCGCTGAACAGGACAGGGCTTTAAAGCAACCCCGAATGTTACACACAGCAGGGAAGCCTCTGTGACAAACTGTGCGGCCAAAAGTTCGGCCCTCGTAAAATCAGCGGCACATGCAAGCCACCGACACAGGCGCAACGCCGTCAAAAGCCCCAACGCTTCCTCCCGCCAGCCTCATGACGCGCCTTAGGCGCCTGTCTGTTTATTTCGGCAACCAGCGGCTGGCCTGGACGCTGGCGATCATTGCCACACTGGTGGGGGCCGTCACAGAACCCTTGATCCCCGCCCTGTTGCAACCCCTGCTGGACAAGGGCTTTACCCAAGGCACTTTGCCTTTGTGGGCAGTTCCGGTGGCCATCCTGGGCGTATTCCTGGTGCGCGGCATTGCCCAGTTCGTGGGCCAATACGCGCTGGCACGCATTGCCAACGAGGGCATGCTCACGCTGCGCCAAGCGTTGTTTGACCGGGTTCTGGCTGCCGAGATGGGGCTTTTCTCAAGGCAGTCCGCCAGCGCTCTGTCCAACACCGTGGTGTACGAAGTGCAGACAGGCGCCACGTTGCTGGTTCAAGCGCTGATGGGTGTTTCCCGCGACGGTTTCACGCTGGTCGCACTCCTGGGCTACCTGCTCTACCTGAACTGGCAGCTCACGCTGATCGTGGCGGTGGTGGTTCCAGGCGTGGCCTGGATCATGAAGACCTTGTCCAAGCGCCTGTATCACCTCACCAAAAGCAGCCAGAACGCGACCGACCAACTGGCGTATGTGGTGGAGGAAAACGTTTTGGCCCACCGCATGGTCCGCCTACACGGCGCGCAAGCCTCGCAAGCCGGACGCTTCGCAGAGCTGAGCCATAGTCTGCGGCGCTTGGCAATCAAGTCCACCATCGCCTCTGCGGCCATGACGCCGCTCACACAGTTGCTGGCGGCAGCGGCCCTCTCTGTCGTAATTTGCATCGCACTGTGGCAAAGCCGCGGCGTTGTGGACGCAAAAGACGTCACCGTCGGGGGCTTTGTCTCGTTCATCACCGCGATGCTTATGTTGATTGCCCCCATACGCCGGTTGGCGGATGTGGCCAGCCCAGTGACCCGTGGTGTGGCGGCGCTTGAGCGCGGGCTGGCGTTGCTGGCCGATACGGGTGCTGAACGAGGCGGTCAACACCGTGTGGAGCGGGCCCAGGGGTCACTCGCGCTGGAGAACGTGACGGTGTCGTTTGGCCCGGACCACGCACCTGCACTTGACCATGTGAACCTGCAGGTGGCCCCAGGTGAGGTGGTGGCCTTGGTGGGCCCCTCTGGAGCGGGCAAGACCACCTTGGTGAACCTGTTGCCGCGCTTCGCGCTGCCTGCGTCTGGCAAGATCCGAGTAGACGGCCAAGCGCTGGAGGAATGGGATCTGCATTCGCTGCGCTCCCAGTTCGCCATGGTGAGCCAAGACGTGGTGATGTTCAACGACACGATTGCTCACAACGTGGCGCTGGGCTACACGGTAGACGAAGCGCGGGTGATGGCATGCCTCAAAGCAGCAAACCTGGGGGAACACGTCGCGGCATTGCCGCAAGGCATCCATACCACGGTGGGGCACAACGCCACGCAGTTGTCAGGTGGGCAGCGCCAGCGACTTGCCATTGCACGCGCGCTGTACAAGGATGCGCCCATCCTCATTCTGGACGAGGCCACATCAGCCTTGGACACGGAATCGGAACGACTGGTGCAGGAAGCCCTGCAGCGCCTGATGAACGGGCGTACGACACTGGTCATAGCACACCGCCTCTCCACCATCGAACATGCCGACCGCGTCGTGGTCATGGAGCGCGGACGCATCGTTGAACAAGGTACCCATGCTCAATTGATGGCGCAGGGCGGCCTGTATGCCCGCTTGCAATCGCGCCCCTCCGTGGACGATGAGTCTTTGCAGCGGACAGCGACCGCTGGCTGACCGACCCAACACCCTCGTCCTGCCGCGCGGGAACACGGCACTTTTAAGGCATCACCATTTGCCGCGGTTGGGCTGGCGTTTGCGGATGGCCGCGGCAATGCGTTCGGCGGAGTCGGTGCGGCTTGCGCGTACCGCGAAATCTGTGGCGGTCAGACCCAACTGATTTTTTATCGTAGGGTCTGCACCCTCGTCCAGCAACAACTGCACAGCCTGGTTGGAGCCGTAATGTGCAGCCATCATCAGCGGGGTCGTTCCGTTGGGCGAGGTGGCGTCGATGTAGGCGTGGCGCTCCAGCAGCAAAGCAATGATCTCCACATGCTGCGGCGAAGCGGCAGAAGCTGCGTAGTGCAAGGGCGCCCAGCCGGTTTTGTTCACGTCGGCATCGCGCGCCAACAGCTGCTTCACCGCATCCACTTGCCCCTTGAGGGCGGCCATCATCAAGGGGCTTTCGTCCTGAGCATTGCGCACCTCGACCTGGATCTGGCGGGATGCCATCAAGGCCGCAAAGGCCTTGAGAGCACCGCCTTGCAGCGCAAGCATCAGCCCCGCTTGGCCTTTGGGGTCACGCGTGTTGGGGTCAAAGCCTCGACGCAGCAACCCCGCGATGGCATCGCCATCGTCACGTTGGATTGCAATGAAAAAGTCCTCGAATGCTCCCGCCCGGGCTGGGGCTGACAGTACAGCGCAGGCCCCAAAAGCCAGCGCTGCCAAGGCGCTGCGCCTGTGCAAAACAGTCATTCGGTCACTCCCTTGAAGAGATCGTTGAAATTGCGGCTGGTGGCCTCGGCCACCGCGTCCAGGCTCAGCATTTTGGTCGTGGCCACCTGCTGCGCCACATACGGCACATACGAAGGGTTGTTGGTCTTGCCACGGTACGGAACAGGCGCGAGGTAAGGACTGTCCGTTTCGATGAGCATGCGGTCCAGCGGGACAAAGGCCACCACATCGCGCAGTTCCTGGGCGCTCTTGAAAGTCACAATGCCTGAAAAGGAAATGTAGTAACCCAGATCCAGAGCGGCCCGCGCCACTTGCATGGACTCAGTGAAGCAGTGGAAGACGCCACCCGCTACGTTCCCGGGCCCGTCCTCGCCCTCTTCTCGCAGGATGGCGAGCGTGTCGTCCGAGGCGCTGCGGGTGTGGATGACCAGCGGTTTGCCACACGCGCGTGCAGCGCGGATGTGGGTGCGAAACCGCTCACGCTGCCATTCCAGATCGGCAACGCTGCGCCCGCCTTTGCGGTCTTCCATTCCGTAATAGTCCAGGCCCGTTTCGCCGATGGCCACAACACGCGGCAATGCCGCGCGGTCCAGCAAATCCTGCACCGTGGGCTCGATCACACCTTCGTTGTCCGGGTGTACCCCCACCGTACTCCAGAAATTGTCGTAGGCCGTGGAGAGCGCATGCACGCCTTCGAACTCCTCCAGCGTGGTGCAGATGCACAGCGCACGGCTGACCTGGGCTGCGGCCATAGCCTCGCGGATGGAGGGCAACTGGCTGACCAGTTCGGGAAAGTTGAGGTGGCAGTGCGAATCGGTAAACATGTGGTTGCAAAAATAAAAATGCCGACCTGCGGAGCGGGTCGGCACGGAGCTCAGGCAGGGATCAGATCGTCTGGGTGGGGCGGTCAGAGCCCAATGCCGTGCCCAGAAGCTCTTCGATCTTGGCCTTGAGTTGGCGTGACTTTTCGTCCTTGGGAAACTGAATGCCCACACCCTGGGTGCGATTGCCCGCGGCCCGCGCTGGGGTTACCCACGCCACACGTCCAGCCACCGGGTAGCGCTGCGTGTCGTCGGGCAAGGTCAGCAAAACGTAGACATCATCGCCGAGCTTGTAGTCCCGTTGTGTGGGCACAAAAATGCCCCCTTCGGCAAAAAAGGGAATGTATGCGGCATACAAGGCGCCCTTCTCCTTGATGGCCAGTTGCATGACGCTGGGGCGGGGCGCGGTGGAAGGACTGCTCATGGGTGGGACGTCTGTGCGGTGGTGGCGTTGTGCGCGGCGGGTGGTTTGGAGTGTAGGGTGTTTCGCGCCTGGGCCACAAGCGCCTCCAGCATGAGCCCCGCGTTGAAAGGATGGTCTGCCGTGCGAGCGGTTTTGGCCAGTGCGCGCGACCAACGCGTCAGTGCGCCAACCGGGGGGGCTTTAGGCAAGTCGGCGGAGGCAAAGTAACGCGGCGCGGCGCCCACACTGACCGCCAGCAGATCATGGCAAAGCTTTTGCAGCACATCGACAGCCTCTGCGGGCGACCAGTCGGCCAGCACGGTCACGTCGCCCCGCGCCACCGCCTGGGGCAAAGCCGACCAGGACTTGGGGCTGCGGCCAGACTGCGCAAGCACCAGCGCATCGTCGGGTCGTCCTCCTGATGCGCGCAAAAACGAAGCGGCCGCGTCGGGCGCCACGCCTTGGGCCTGCAGCCACGCCAACATGTCGCCTTCTGCCGGCCAGAGCATGGTGTGGCCCAAGCATCGGCTGCGAATGGTAGGCAGCAACTGGTGAGCAGCCTCGCTGGCCAGCACAAACCGCACGTCGCCAGGCGGCTCCTCTAAAGTTTTGAGCAAGGCATTGGCCGTGATGTGGTTCATCTGCTCGGCCGGGTAGACCAGCACCGCCTTGCCACGGCCACGTGCCGATGTGCGCTGCGAAAACTCCACGGCGTCACGCATGGCCTCGACCCGGATCTCCCGGCTGGGCTTGCGCTTTTTGTCGTCGATGTCGGCCTGGGCTTTTTCGGACAAGGGCCAGCCCAGCGCCATCATCTGCACCTCGGGCATCAGCACACACAAGTCGGCATGGGTACGCACCTCGATGGCGTGGCAGCTCGCGCATTGGCCGCAAGCGCCCTGCTCGGTTAGCGCATCACACAGCCAGGCGCGCACCATCTCCAGGCCCAGCGCGTACTGACCCAGACCGGAAGGCCCTTGCAGCAGCCAGGCATGGCCGCGCTGCGCCAACAGTCGGGTGCGCTGCATGGCAATCCAGGGGGCAACCACACTCACTGAGGGCCTCCCTGCGCCGCCACCATGATGGCCAGCCAGCCTTTGCGCACGAACACCGCGGTGAGCTGCTGCCACACGCGGTGGCGGTCTTGGGCAGCGTCCAGGCGCGCAAACCGCTGCGGCGCCGCAGCAGCGCGGTCCGCATAGCCCTGTGCCACTCGGCGGAAAAACTCCACCGGCTGGGCCTCAAAACGGTCGGGCACGCGCGCACCCGCCAAGCGCTCGGCTGCCACTTCGGGTGCCAGATCGAACCACACCGTCAAATCCGGTTCACGCATCAAATCGGGTTCTGGCGCAAGCCCAGTCTGCGCCAGACGCTCCAATATTGATAGCACACCCCGATCAAACCCCCTTCCTGCACCCTGGTACGCGAAGGTGGCGTCGGTGAAGCGGTCGCACAGCACCACATCGCCACACGCCAGGGCTGGCTCAATGACATTGCGCAAGTGGTCTCGCCGAGCGGCAAAGATGAGCAGCGACTCCGTGAGCGGATCCATGGCGTCGTTGAGCACGAGTTCGCGCAGCTTCTCGGCCAGCGGAGTGCCTCCGGGCTCGCGGCTGACGGTAACGGCGCGCCCTTGTGCACGAAACGCGGCCGCCAGACCGTCGATGTGCGAGGACTTGCCGGCACCGTCGATGCCTTCAAAGGTGATGAAGAGTCCGGTTCGTGACATGAAAACCTTGGTGGGAAGGCCGCAATGGCCGTGCGCGCTGGCTACTGCTGCCCGCGTTGGTAACGGTTCACAGCGCGGTTGTGCTCTTCGAGCGAAGCGCTGAACTGGCTGGTGCCATCGCCCCGGGCGACGAAATACAGTGCGCGGGTGGCTTCAGGCTGCACCGCTGCCAGCAATGAGGCCTTGCCGGGCATGGAAATCGGCGTGGGCGGCAGGCCACCCCGGGTGTAGGTGTTCCAGGGTGTGTCGGTTTGCAGGTCCCGCCGGCGCAGGTTGCCATCGAACCTCTCGCCCATGCCATAGATCACCGTGGGGTCCGTCTGCAGCATCATGCCAATGCGCAGGCGGTTGGCAAACACGCCCGCAATCTGCGCGCGGTCGCTGGCGCGGCCGGTTTCCTTTTCGACGATGCTGGCCAGGATCAGCGCTTCGTCCGCCGATTTCAAAGGCGTGTCAGGCGTGCGCTGCGCCCAGGCGGCTTCGAGGCGGCGGTCCATTGCATGCAAGGCGCGGCGCAGCAGCGCAATGTCGCTGGAGCCCTTGGCGTAGGTGTAGGTATCGGGAAAAAAACGGCCTTCGGGGTGAACGCCTGGGCGGCCCAATTGCGCCATCAGGGCTTCATCGGTGAGGGCGGCGGCGTCTTGCCGCAACTGGTCCTCGCGCGCCAGCGCTTGCCGCACCTGCCGCCAGTTCCACCCTTCCACCAACGTGACTGCCCGCAGGCTTTCTTCGCCGCGCACCAGTTTTTGAAGCAGTCCGTTGGGCGTGGTGCCCGGAGGCAATTCGTAGTTGCCTGCCTTGATGCCACGATCCTGGCCCGAGAAGCGGAACCACAGGTACAGCAACTGCGGGTCGGTCTGCGCACCCGCAGCGACCACATCGCGGGCCACGCCCCTCGGGGTAGTTCCGGGCTCTATGGCGAGCTCCAGCGCCTGATTGCCTGCCACGATGGGCTGGTGCAGCCACCAGAATGCTGCACCGCCAGCAGCGATGACCATCAACACGATCAGAACCAGAAAACGTCGCACAACCCTGCTGCCTCCATGTAAAGCACCGGGCATCATAATTCAGCGATGACTTACCCCTTGAATGGCATAGCCCCCCTGTCCCACCTCGGCGTGATTCGCGTGGAAGGCGAAGACGCTGCCAAATTTCTGCACGGCCAGCTCACTCAGGATTTCGCCTTGCTGGGCATGGACCAGGCCCGCCTCGCAGCCTTTCTGTCGGCCAAGGGCCGCATGCAGGCCAGCTTCATTGGCTTCAAGCGCAGCGCTACCGAGGTGCTGCTCGTTTGCAGCCGCGACCTGCTGCCACCCACACTCAAGCGCCTGTCGATGTTCGTGTTGCGTGCCAAGGCCAAGCTGACCGATGCAACAAGCGACTTCGCGTTGTATGGAATGGCAGGCGAAGCCGTGCCTGGCGGCCCCCAGCCAGCGTGGACGAAGGTTGATATCGGCGCCGCCTCAGTGGTTCATCTCTACCCTGCCGATGGGCTCCCGCGTGCCCTGTGGGTGGCACCGGCGTCTGAGCCAGCCCCGGCCGGCGGCGCGCTCAGCGAAAACCTCTGGCTCTGGAGCGAGGTCATCAGCGGTGTGCCCACTTTGACAACACCGGTGGTCGAAGCCTTTGTGCCGCAAATGCTTAACTATGAATCCGTGGGCGGCGTGAATTTCAAGAAAGGCTGCTACCCCGGCCAGGAAGTGGTGGCGCGCAGCCAGTTCCGGGGCACGCTCAAGCGCCGGGCTTACATCGCCCACGCGGCAGCCGAAGTGCCGGTGGGCGCCGAAGTGTCCAGCGCCACAGACCTGGAGCAGCCCTGTGCCACGGTGGTGCAGGTGGCTCCGGCCCCCGCAGGCGGTTTTGCTGCCATCGTCTCGCTACAGATCTCGGCAGCCCAGGAAGGGCGCCTTCAGGCGGGAGCGCCAGACGGCGTCGCGCTGTCGCTATTGCCCCTGCCCTACCCCTTGCTCGACGACATTTGAGCCAAAATGGGCTCTAGCGCTTGCCCATCAAGCGCCAGCAGCTCATTTATCGATAGCAATCCCGCTACAACCGCCGCGCCATCGCGATGTGCGCAATGCCCGCCTCTTCGTACGGCTCGCCCACCACGCTGAAGCCCGCGCGCCGGTAAAAGCCCTCCGCGCTGCGCTGGGCGTGCAGCTGGACTTCCTGATCGCCCCGCGCACGCGCCGCTTCCACCAGCGTGTCCAGCAGCTTGCGGCCCCACTGCGTACCACGCACGCCCCGGTCCACCGCCATGCGGCCGATGCGGCCTACGCCGGGTGATTGCTGCAGCAGGCGACCCGTGGCAATGGGCTGGCCCAGGCGGTTGTAAACCACGGCGTGCCGGGCGGTGGCGTCCAGCGCATCGGCCTCGATCTCCGGGGCGATGCCCTGCTCCTGCACGAACACAGCGGTACGCAGCCTGCCGGCATCACGGCCCAGCGTGTTCCAGTCGCCTGTCACGGCCTCGGCCATGTCGGCGCCGGCTTCATAACTGTCAAAGATCGCGCGCAAAGCAGGCGGCACGGGCCGCGAGGTCTGCGTGGCCGGATCGGCGAACACGTAAACCAGCTCGCCTGAGACCAGCAGGCTGTCGCCCGCAAAGATGCCCGCATGGAAAAGGATGGACGAAGTGCCCACACGCGCGCAGCGCATGCCCACATCCAGCGTGTCGTCGAGCCGCGCTGAGGCGTGGTATTCCACCGTGGCTTTTTTCACATACAGATCGCCCGCCAGCGCATGCATGCTGGCTTCATACGGCAGTGCCACCGCACGCCAGTAGTCGGCCATGGCGGTGTCGATGTACATCAGGTAGTGCGCGTTGAATACGATCTTTTGCATGTCCACCTCGGCCCAGCGCACGCGCAGGCGGTGGAAACAACGGAAATCACTGCGTTGCATGGGTTCGTTTACTCCAGGTGAAAAGCCAGCCGCAATGCACGGGCTGCGTCGGCATGGGCCTTGCGAGCTTCGGGGATGGCGCGGCCCATCTTGATGAATTCGTGGGTCACGCCGCGGTAGATGTCCAGGTCCACGGGGACGCCCGCCAGGCGCAGTTTGTCGGCGTAGTCCACGCCCTCGTCCACCAGCGGGTCGCATTCGGCCAGGCCGATCCAGGCGGGTGCAACGCCCTCCACGTCCGGCGCCAGCAGCGGGGCAAAACGCCAGTCTTCGCGTTCCTCGCGCGTGGTCACATAGTTGCCGAAGAACCAGCTGATGGCGGGCTCTTCCAGCACCAGGCCGCGCGCAAAGGTGGCGTGCGAAGGCGTGTCCTGGTGGGCTGCGCAGCCGGGGTAGATCAGCAATTGCAGCGCCAGCGGCAGGCCTGCATCGCGCGCCAGGATAGCGTTGACGGCAGCCAGGGTGCCGCCTGCGCTGTCGCCGCCCACGGCCAGGCGTTGGGGGTCCGCACCCAGGCGCTCGGCGTTGGCAGCCAGCCACCGCAGCGCGTCCCAGGCATCGTTGCTGGCGGTGGGAAAACGGTGCTCCGGCGCCAGCCGGTAGTCCAGCGAGACCACCATACAACCGGTCAGACGGGCCAGTTCGCGACACAGAATGTCGTGCGTAGCGATGTTGCCAATGGTGAAGCCGCCGCCGTGCGTGTACAGCAGCACGGGCAGGCCCTTGTCGGTGCTGGGCGCGTACAGCCGTGCGGGCAGCTGAGCACCATCGCAGGTGGGGATCTGCAGGTCTTCCACCCGCGCCAGCGCGGCTTTGGGGACCTCCAGCACGTCGGCGCCTGCCTGGTAGGCAATGCGCGCGTCTTGCGGGGATCGGGTGTGCAACGGTGGGTGCCCGGCGCGGGCCATGCGTTCAAGCACGCTGCGCATCTGCGGGGTCA
>JBCNOJ010000239.1:0-7894 GCA_039593925.1 Acidovorax sp. | reverse complement strand
TCGTGAACCTGTAGCACAGAGGGGCAGCACGACTCCTGCCCGCCACCGTTATGTTGGAGCGGCTGTCTGCGCCATGTCGCGCAATACTTGGGCCGTGAATGCGTCGGCCGGGAAAAACGACTCCACGGCCAATTCCTGCAGCGTGACATCTACAGGGGTACCGAAAATGGTGGTGGTGCTGATCAGCGACAGCATCCCGTGTACGCTTTCAAAGCAGAAAGGCATTACCACGCCCAACATTTCCCCGTCGAGTACCAAGGGGCTGGTCTCGTCGGGTGTGGGAAATTCCTGCAATTCGGCCATCAGAGCCATCAGTGCGGGGTCGGCGGTGGCTTGTATTTGCTGGCGCAGGCGCTCCATTAAGTGGGCGCGCCACTGGGCCAGGTTGGCAATCCGTGGCGCCAACCCCTGCGGGTGCAGGCTGAGCCGGAACACGTTCACCGGAGGTACCAGCAGCTCGGGGCTGACATGCGCCGCCAGCAGCGCCTGGGCGGCCCGGTTGGTCGCCACCACGTTCCAGCAGCGGTCCAGCGCAATGGCGGGGCAGGGCTCGTGGCCTTTGAGCACCAGTTCTACCGCCTGGCGGGCGGCCGCCAGCGCCGGGTCGTCCAGTGCACGCTCGCGGTACATGGGGGCGTAGCCTGCCGCCACGAGCAGCGCATTGCGCTCGCGCAGCGGGATGGCCAGGCGCTCGCACAGGCGCAGCACCATGTCTCGGCTGGGGTTGGTTCGGCCAGTTTCCATGAAGCTCACGTGCCGCGTGGAGATGTCTGCTTCGTCCGCCAGTTCCAGTTGGCTCAGGTGCCGCTGCTGGCGCCACGTTCGCAGGTGATCGCCGAACGATGTGGGGCCCGCGGGTGACGTGCGGTGGGGCAGCGGATGGCGGGCGGCGCGGTGCGAGGAAGGTTTGGACTGCGAAGAGGTCATGGCCACCATGCTAGGCGCAAACCGCGCAAAGGCCATTACCTCCCATGTCATCGACGCCATGCGGCAGGGCGGCAACGATGCAGCCTTCTTTCACGTGTTTTCACTTTAAGGAGCTTGCCATGTTGCGCTTTCTGTCATCCCCTTCCGTTCTGCGTGCCGTTGTGTGGTTCGATGCCTCTACCGGTGTGTTGTTGGGCGCGGCACACCTGCTGCTCACGGCGCAGTTGGCCGACTGGCTGGGTCTGCCCTCCAGTCTGCTCGTGGGTACGGGCGTGGCGCTGCTGGGCTATGCGGCCCTGGCCATCCGCATTGCGGGTGCGCGCAACCTGCCGCGGGGTTTGCTGTGGCTGCTGATCGTCGGCAACCTGGCTTGGGCCCTGGCCAGCCTCGTGCTGTTGTTGGGCAGCGCAGTGCAGCCTACTCTGTTGGGCCAGGGCTACCTGCTGGTGCATGTGCTGTCGGTGGCGTTGCTGGCTGAGCTGCAATGGATGGGGGTGCGCCAACTGCCCCACCTCGCCGTGGCGTAAGCCGCGCGCCTTTGCCGCGCCATTGCTGCGCTATTGATAGCTGCCCGCGCTCGGTGGTCAAGCGCTGGCAGCTGCCCTTGGTTGGAGGGTGTGGATTTCGCCTTGCCGTGCGACGGCACCTTGTTTCCACAAACCCCCACGATTGCGCCTCGCTGAGAGACTGCCAAAATAGGACCTGTTGCCTTTTACAGGAGTTCGCCATGGCCGTTTCTCGCACGTTGTCGCCAAAGCCCGCCCGCCACGCATTTGCCAGCACCCTCAAGTCATTCAGCACCGCGTCTGGGAAAGAGGGGCAGTTCTATTCGCTGCCAGCGTTGGCAAAGCAGTTTCCTGAAATCAAACGCTTGCCCCTCTCGATTCGCATCGTGCTCGAATCGGTGCTGCGCAACTGCGATGGCCGCAAGGTGATGCCCGAGCACGTGGAGCAGCTGGCCCGCTGGGCGCCGAATGCCGAGCGCAAGGATGAGATCCCCTTCGTCGTCTCGCGCGTTGTGCTGCAGGACTTCACCGGTGTGCCGTTGCTGGCCGATCTGGCTGCCATGCGCAGCGTGGCCGCCAGGCTGGGCAAGAACCCCAAGAAGATCGAGCCGTTGGTGCCTGTGGATCTGGTGGTGGACCACTCGATCATGATCGACCACTACGGCAAGAAGAATTCGCTCGACCTCAATATGAAACTTGAATTCCAGCGCAACCGCGAGCGCTACGAGTTCATGAAATGGGGCATGCAGGCCTTTGACACCTTCGGCGTAGTGCCCCCGGGGTTTGGCATCGTGCACCAGGTCAACCTCGAATACCTGGCGCGTGGCGTGCACAAGCGCAAGGACAACGTTTATTACCCCGACACCCTGGTGGGCACCGACAGCCACACCACCATGATCAATGGCATTGGCGTGGTGGGCTGGGGCGTGGGTGGCATTGAGGCCGAGGCCGCCATGCTGGGGCAGCCCGTCTACTTTCTCACCCCCGACGTGGTGGGCTTCGAGATGACAGGCCAGTTGCGGGAAGGCGTGACCGCCACCGACCTGGTGCTCACGGTGACGGAGCTGCTGCGTAAGCACAAGGTGGTGGGCAAGTTCGTCGAGTTCTTCGGCGAAGGCACGCGCACGCTGGCACTCCCCGACCGGGCCACCATTGGCAACATGGCGCCGGAGTACGGTGCCACCATGGGCTTTTTCCCGGTGGACGAAAAAACCATCGACTACTTCCGCGGCACGGGCCGCACCAAGGCGGAGATCGAAGCCTTTGAGGCCTACTTCAAAGCCCAGGGCCTGTTCGGCGTGCCGCTGGCGGGCGAGGTGGATTATTCGCAGGTGGTGACGCTGGATCTGGGCAGTGTGACCCCAAGCCTGGCGGGCCCCAAGCGTCCGCAGGACCGCATCGAGCTTGGCAAAGTCTGCAGCCAGTTTGCCGAGCTGTTCAGCAAGCCCATCGCGCAGAACGGCTTTAACCGCCCGGCCGAACTGCTGCACACGCGCCACCATGTGCGCACGGGCGACGTGGCCCCTGCAATCGCCGCGCCTGAAGAGAAACCCGCCCCCGCAGGCGGCCCGCGCTTTCTGGTGGAGATGGAGCAGAACAAGCCCACGCTGGCCGCCGCGCATGCCGAGGTGACTGCCCAGCAGGCCAGCCGCTCTGGTGATGTGACCGTGGGCAACGGCGACGTGCTGATTGCCGCCATCACCAGCTGCACCAACACCAGCAACCCCAGCGTGCTGCTGGCCGCCGGCCTGCTGGCCAAGAAGGCGGTCGAAGCCGGCCTCAAGGTGAAGCCGCACATCAAGACTTCGCTGGCCCCTGGCTCGCGCATCGTCACCGAATACCTCACCGAAACCGGCCTGCTGCCGTATCTGGAAAAGCTGGGCTTTTCGATTGCGGGCTACGGCTGCACCACCTGCATCGGCAACGCGGGCGATCTGACGCAAGAGCTCAACGATGTCATCACCAGCAACGACCTGGTGTGCGCGGCCGTGCTGTCGGGCAACCGCAATTTCGAAGCCCGCATCCACCCCAACCTCAAGGCCAATTTCCTGGCCAGCCCGCCCCTGGTCGTGGCCTATGCGATCGCCGGCACCGTGCTCAAGGATCTGATGACCGATCCCGTGGGCAAGGGCAAGGGCGGCAAGGACATCTACCTCGGCGACATTTGGCCCAGCAGCGACGAAGTGCATGCGTTGCTGAAGTTTGCGATGAACGGCAAGGCCTTCCGGGAAAACTATTCCAAAGTGGCCTCCGACCCCGGAAAGCTCTGGGAAAAGATCAAGGGTGTGAGCGGAACCACCTATACCTGGCCTGCCAGCACCTACATTGCCCAGCCGCCATTCTTTCAGCAATTTGCTCTTGAAAAAGGAGCTGTCAGCGCAGACACAGCAAGCGCTGGAGGTCAAAATGATGCCAAACTTCCCTCGGTATTGGGCGCCCGGGTCATGGCGCTGTTTGGTGACTCCATCACAACCGACCACATCTCGCCCGCAGGCTCCATCAAGGAAAGCTCACCGGCGGGCCAGTGGCTGCTGCAGAACGGCGTGATGAAGCAGGACTTCAACAGCTATGGAGCGCGCCGTGGCAACCACGACGTGATGGTGCGGGGCACCTTCGCCAATGTGCGCATCAAGAACCTGATGATTCCGCCGTCGGCCGACGGCTCGCGCGAGGAGGGGGGCGTCACCGTGTTCCAGAACGAGGGCGCGCTGCAGGGCGAGAAGATGTTCATCTTCGATGCCGCCATGCAGTACATGGCCCAGAGCACGCCCACCGTGATCTTTGCGGGCGAGGAATACGGCACCGGCTCCAGCCGCGACTGGGCGGCCAAGGGCACGCAGCTCTTGGGCATCAAGGCCGTGGTGGCGCGTAGCTTCGAGCGCATCCACCGTTCCAATCTGGTGGGCATGGGCGTGCTGCCGCTGCAGTTCAAGGCGGGCGAATCCTGGGAAACGCTGGGCCTGACGGGCAACGAAGTGATCGACGTCGTGCCGGACCCTGCGCTCACCCCCCAAAGCGATGCCAAGCTGATGATCCACCGTGCCGACGGCACGAAGCAGGAAGTCACGGTAACCTTGCGCATCGACACCCCTATCGAGGTGGATTACTACCAGGCGGGCGGGATCCTGCCGTTTGTGCTGCGCCAGTTGCTGGAAGGCTGACGTATCGCTGTTCGCCGCCGGCGCGCATGCGTGGGCTGGCGAAGTGGCAACGGGGCTTCGGCCCGGTTTTGTTTTGGTGTGGGACTGCTGGGGGCGAGGCGGCGCGCAGCCGCCGCAGGGGGTTGTGCGCCGATACACTTGTGGCGTTGTGCACCAAGCGCACCTGCGCTGCCCTGTCTCACCCCTTGCGTATGCCTACCCCGCCCAGCCCCTCTGCCGATACTCCATCGCCCGGCCACGCGCCGGTGTTGACGGTGGTGGTGATCGTCGCTTTTCTGGCGGTGCTGATGGTGCCCCTGGCCACTGTGCTCGGTGCAGAGATCGGCGGCTTACTCTGGGGGGGGATGGAGCCATTTCTGGAGCTTCTGGCCGTCTTGTTGGGGCTGCTGGTGGTTTCCGTGTCGCTCAACACCCTGGTCGCACACGACAAAGCTCGTGCCAACGTGCTGGTGATGGGGTTTGGAGTGGCGGGGGCCTGCAATTTTTTCCATGGGGTGCTGGTGCATGGCTCGGGCGCGAACTCTGCTGCGCCATTGGCCGATGTGTCTATCTGGCTGAGCACCTGGGCGCGGGTGGCCGAAGCCGCCACGCTGGCCGCGACGGCGCTGCAGGTGACCGCACGGGGGTCCGCCCGCGCCTGGCTGGCAGGCTCAGGCGGGTTGACTCTGCTGATCGTGGCTTCATGCCTGGGGCCCGCGCCGGGCTGGTTTGCGCAGGCCATCGACGCCAGTCTGCGCCAGGCCGTGGCGTTGGGGCTGGCGGGCGCCATGGGGTGCGCTGCAGTCATGCTGTACCGCAGCGGACAGAGGAAAGCGCTGGTTCGGGACCGCATTCTCGCGTGGGCAGCGGCGGCCTTTGTGTGCGGAGAGCTCACCGTCGCATTTTCAGGTACCGGTTCCCATTCGCCCATTGGCGGCACGGTGGCCCACGCACTGCGGGTGCTGGCGTACGCACTGGTGTACCAGGGTGTGTTCATCGCTGGCATCCGCCAGCCGTTTGTGCGAGTGCAGGAGGCCGAAATGCGCTTGCGCGAAAGCGAGGGGCGCCTGTCGCTGCTGGGGCGCAACTTGCCCTACAGCGTGCTGTTCCAGATGGTGCGAGAGCCCCATGGGCATGTGCACTTTGTGCACATGGGCGATGCGATCGAGCGGCTCAACGGCGTGACGGCCAAGGAAGCATTGGCGGATCCGCGCGTGCTTTACCGACAAATTCTGGAGGAAGACATCGACCGCCTGCGCCAGGCAGAGCGCCAGTCTTTTGCCACCATGAGCAGCCTGGAGGCCGTGTTCCGCATCCGCCGCGCAGACGGCGAGATCCGCTGGATGCACCTGAGTTCGTCGCCGCGTCTGCTGGAAGGCGGCCGTGTGCTGTGGGATGGGCTGCAGACCGATATCACCGCACACCACCAGGCCGAGGAAGCCGTTCACGCGCAGGAGGCGCTGATGGCCAGCATGCTGCGCCAAGTGCCAGGTGGGGTGGCGCGTGTGGGCCGCAACATGCGGGTGATGTACGTCAACGAGCAGCAGGCCCGTTGGCTACAGCGGCCTGAGAGCGAGATCCAGGGGCGCTTGGTTGAGGAACTCGTGCCACCGGAGTTGATGGCCCGCATGCAGCCCCATTTTGACAAGGCCTTTGCCGGTGAAACCACCGTGTTCGAAAGCCGCATCGAATCGCCCGAAGGCGTGCGCTACCAGCAGACCACGGTGGCGCCGGAGAGCATCGGGGAGCAAGGCGTGCCTGCCGTGGTGCTATTTGCCTACGACCTTACCGCGCTCAAGCGCGCAGAGGCCGAGCTGGCCGATCAGAAGGCCCATCTCGCGCGCGTGGTCAATGCGATGCCCGACATGGTTTTTCTGAAGGATGCCGATGGAATTTATCTGTCGGTCAATCCGGTGTTCGAGCGTTTTGCCGGGCGACCGGAGCGCGAGATCATCGGCCGGAACGACTATGCGCTGACGCCGCCCGATGTGGCAGAGCGGTTTCGCAAGTACGACCAACGCGCGATGCAGGCCTGGCAGCCGCTGGTGTACGAGGAGACGCTCACTTTCGCCGAAGACGGCTACGAGGGACAGTTTGAAACCATCAAGACGCCCATCCGCGACTTGCACGGCCGCGTTACCGGCGTGCTGGGCGTGTGCCGTGACATCACAGACCGCAAACGCGCAGAACAAGAGATCGAGCGCCTGGCCTTCTACGACGCCCTGACAGGCCTGCCCAACCGCCGCCTGCTGCTCGATCGCCTGCAACGCTCCATCGCCGCCTGCCAGCGCACCCGCCAGCAAGGCGCCCTCCTGTTCATCGACCTTGACAACTTCAAGGACCTGAACGACACCCTGGGCCACGACATGGGCGACCAGCTCCTGTCCCAGGTGGCTGCCCGCCTTGTAGGCAGCGTGCGCGAAGCCGATACCGTCGCCCGCTTTGGCGGCGACGAATTCGTCGTCATGCTCGACAACCTCAGCAACGAACTGCAGGACGCCGCCGCCCAGGCAGAAACCGTCGCAGAAAAACTCCTGGCCAACCTCAACCAGCCCTTCGAGCTGGACGGCGGCCAACACTACAGCACCCCCAGCATCGGCATCACCCTCTTTGGCGACACCCGCCTCACGGTCGACGAACTGCTCAAACGCGCCGACCTGGCCATGTACCAGGCCAAAGCCGCAGGACGCAACACCCAAAGATTCTTCGACCCCGACATGCAAGCGGCCGTCAACGCCCGCTCCAACCTGGAAGCCGACCTGCGCCAAGGCCTCGCGCGCGGTGAACTCCTCGTGCACTACCAACCCGTGGTCGACCACCAAGCCACCTTGCTCGGCGCAGAAGCCCTCGTACGCTGGCGCCACCCCCAGCGCGGCATGGTCAGCCCCGCAGACTTCATCCCCCTGGCAGAACAAACCGGCCTCATCCTGCCCCTGGGCCAATACGTCCTGCAAACCGCGTGCGAACAACTGAGCCGCTGGAGCCAGCACAGCGCCACCGCCAACCTGTCCATCTCCGTGAACGTCAGCGCCCGGCAATTTCGGCAACCCGGCTTCGTGGCCGAAGTCCTGCAAACGCTGGCGCAACACGGAGCCGACCCCAGAAACCTCAAACTCGAACTCACAGAAAGCCTGCTGCTGGGAGACATCGAAGACACCATCGCGCGCATGGTGCAACTCAAAAGCGAAGGCGTGGGCTTCTCGCTGGACGACTTTGGCACCGGCTACTCCTCCTTGAGCTACCTCAAGAGGCTGCCGCTGGACCAGGTCAAGATCGACCAAAGCTTCGTGCGGGACGTGCTCAGTGACCCGAACGACGCGG
>JBCNOJ010000238.1:0-7914 GCA_039593925.1 Acidovorax sp. | reverse complement strand
CGGCCGAAGTGAGCACACCAGAACTCTGGTTGCTGAAAAGGTCCAGCCCACCCGCCGCGTTGTGGCGCACGCGCAGAAATTCGCGGCGCTTGTCGCCCTTGGGCCACGCAAAATCTGCGCGCACGGGCAAGGCGCGGGGTGCCACATCCTGCACACCTTGCAGGCGCAGCAAAAAAGGCCGCACCAGCAAGGCAAAGGTCACGAAACTCGACACTGGGTTGCCCGGCAAGCCCATGAAATGCGCTGCTCCGCCCTCGCGCGGAATCTGGCCAAAGGCAAAGGGTTTGCCAGGCTTCATGCCAATCTGCCACAGGTCCAGCGAGCCCAGCGATTCCACGGCAGGCTTGATGTGGTCTTCCTCGCCCACGCTCACGCCGCCGCTGGTCAAAATCAGGTCGTGCGCACGGCTGGCGTCGCGCAGCGCGTCCATGGTGGCCTCGCGCCGATCGGGCACGATGCCGAAGTCCGTCACCTCGCAGCCCAGGCGCAGCAGCATGGCCCGCAAAAAGAAACGGTTGCTGTTGTAGATGGCGCCGGGCCGCATCTGCTCGGGCGGCACTTCGCCCGGCATCACGAGTTCGTCGCCCGTGGAAAACAGCGCCACGCGGGGTCGGCGCGCCACTTGCAGCTGATGCAGGCCAATGCTGGCGGCCAAGCCCAATTCGGCGGGCGACAGCCGCGTGCCTGCGGCCAGCACCACGGCGCCGCGCGCGATGTCTTCGCCCGCGCGGCGGATCCACTGACCGGACTCGGGGATGGCGTTGACGCGCACCTGGCCCAAGGTTTCACCGCCGCCAGCAGCAGGCAAGGCTTCGCAGTCTTCCTGCATCAGGATCGCATCCGCACCGGCAGGCACAGGTGCGCCCGTAAAGATGCGGGCTGCGGTGCCCGGCACCAAAGGCTCGCCCGCGCTGCCGGCCGCAATGCGTTGCGACATCGCCAACACGACGCCCGGCGCGGTGATGTCGGCACGGCGCACGGCGTAGCCATCCATGGAGCTGTTGTCCTGCGGAGGCACGTGCAGGGCCGAGGTGCAGTCTTGCGCCAACACCCGGCCATCGGCATCGAATGTGGCAACCGTGTCCGTGCCTGGCAGCGCGGTGGCCTGGGCCAGCAACTCGGCCAGTGCGTCGTCCAGGGCTTTGAGCGGTTTTCTAGGAGCGTTCACGGCAGCAGGCCTCCATGCAGGTCCCAGTTGTATTCAAAACGGTGTTCATACTGGATCAGCCAGTCCACCACCTGCGCAGGTGCATTGAGGTCCAGCAGGGGCAGCTGCGTGGGCACCGGCAGCTGGTTGGGTGCATCGGTGGCCACAGCGGTGACGAAGTCGTCGTCGGGGTAACGCACGGGCTTGGCTTCCTTACCGGCCTCGGGCGCGCGCCACACCTCCACCTTGAGCAGGTCGCTGTCCTTGAAGCCTTCCACCAGCACCCAGTCCACGCCCTGGTAGAGCTCGGCCAGCAGATGGTGCACGCTGAGCACAGAGGGCTGCTCGAACTCGCGCACGAGCATGAGCCGCTTGTCTGATGCGGCCACCACTTCAAATGCACCCGCCTCGCGGTGGCGGTAGGTGTCTTTGCCCGGGTGGTCGATGTCGAAGCTGTGGTGCGCATGCTTGACCACCGACACCCGCAGCCCCCGCAGCCGCAGCTCGGGGATCAACTGCTCGACCAGCGTGGTCTTGCCACTGCCAGAAAAGCCGGCAAAACCGACAACCTTCATCCGATGCTCCTTGTTTAGCTATGCTATTTATAGCTTCCAGCGCTTACCAGATAAGCGCCAGGGGCATTTTTCACTCAAAACGCCGCTACCAGGCGCACACCGGTGCGCCCGCTCGGGTGGCCTAAGCCGCCGGTGTGCAGTGGCGTTCGATATAGGCCTTGACCTGGTCCACATCGGCGGGCATCACCTCCACCCGCTTGGGGAGGTCTTCGATCCCAACAAACTTCTCGGGCCGGTCGGGCGCGTGGCCCAGGGCTTCGACAATAGTGTCGGCGAACTTGATGGGCAGAGCCGTCTCCAGCACGATCATGGGCACGTTCGCATCACTGTGGTGCTCCAGCGCCACCTTCACGCCGTCGGCGGTGTGGGTGTCGATGGTCACGCCATGGCGTTGGAAGTTGTCCTTGATGGTGGCCAGGCGGTCAGCGTGGGTGCTTTTGCCGCTTTCAAAGCCGTACTTGGCAGCGGCGTCGGCAAACAGCGGCTCTGCGCTCAGGTCGAACCGGCCATAGGTCTGCAGCGCAGCGCTGAACAGCGCTTTGGTGCGCTGGCCGTTGCGGCCCAGCAGGTCGAAGATGAAGCGCTCGAAGTTGCTGGCCTTGCTGATGTCCATCGAGGGGCTCGATGTCTCGTGCGTGTCGGCGGCCGCACGCACGCGGTACACGCCGGTGCGAAAGAACTCGTCGAGCACATCGTTCTCGTTGGTGGCCACCACCAGCTTGTCGATGGGCAGGCCCATCTGGCGCGCCACGTGGCCCGCGCAGACGTTGCCGAAGTTGCCGGAAGGCACGGTGAAGCTGACCTTCTGGTTGTTGGTCTCGGTGGCCTGGATATAGCCCGCAAAGTAGTACACCACCTGCGCCAGGAGGCGCGCCCAGTTGATCGAGTTGACCGTGCCGATCTTGTACTGGCGCTTGAAGTCCAGATCGTTGCTCACGGCCTTGACGATGTCCTGGCAGTCGTCAAACACGCCTTCGATGGCGATGTTGTGGATGTTCTCGTCCTGCAGGCTGAACATCTGCGCCTGCTGGAACGGGCTCATGCGGCCATGGGGGCTGGTCATGAACACGCGAATGCCCTTTTTGCCCCGCATGGCGTATTCGGCCGCGCTGCCGGTGTCGCCGCTGGTAGCGCCCAGGATGTTGAGCTCTTCGCCACGGCGCGTCAGTTCGTACTCGAACAGATTGCCCAGCAGCTGCATCGCCATGTCCTTGAAGGCCAGTGTGGGGCCGTTGGACAGGGCTTCAAGCCAGAGGCCGTCTTCCAGATGGCGCAGCGGCACGATCTCGCCTGTGCCAAACACTTCGGCGGTGTACGTCTTGGCGCACAGGGCTTTGAGATCGGCGGCCGGAATGTCGTCGATGTACAGCGACAGGATCTGGAACGCCAGTTCGGCGTAGCCCTGCTCGTGGTACGCCTTGCGCAGTTGGGTCAGCTTTGCGTCGCTGATTTTGGGGTATTGCTCAGGCAGATACAGGCCGCCGTCGGGCGCCAGGCCTTCGAGCAGGATGTCGCAAAAACGCTTGCGGTCGGCGTGGCCGCGGGTGGAGATGTACAGCATCAGTTCAGTTCCTCCTTGCGGATGCGCGTGATGGGCGCGAGCACGGTGGGCAGCGCCTGCATCTGGGCGATGACAGCGTCCATGGTGCCTTCACGGGTGTCGTGTGTGAGGATGATCAGGTCCGTCTGTGTGGAGCCTTCGCCGCCCACTTCATCGGCCTCGCGCTGCAGCACGGCATCGATGCTCACACCAGCCTCGGCCAGCAGGCCGGTCACCTTGGCCAGCACACCTGCCTGATCGGCCACGCGCAGGCGCAGGTAGTAGCTGGTGACGATCTCGCTCATGGGCAGCACGGGGAGCTGGTCCATCGCGTCCGACAGCGTGTTGGCCTGGAAGGCCAGGTGCGGCACGCGGTGCTCGGGGTCAGCCGTGTGCAGGCGGGCAATGTCCACAAGGTCGGCAATCACCGCACTGGCCGTGGGCTCGCTGCCTGCGCCCTTGCCGTAATACAGCGTGGTGCCCACAGCATCGGCTTGTACCACCACGGCGTTCATGGCGCCTTCCACATTGGCGATCAGGCGCTTGGAGGGAACGAGGCTGGGGTGCACGCGCAACTCCACGCCCTTTTCGGCGCGCTTGGTGATGCCCAGCAGTTTGATGCGGTAGCCCAGCTGTTCGGCGTATTTGATGTCGGCCGCGGAGAGCTTGGTGATGCCCTCCACATAGGCCTTGTCGAACTGCACGGGAATGCCGAAGGCGATGGCCGACATGATGGTGGCCTTATGTGCAGCGTCCACACCTTCGATGTCGAAGGTCGGGTCGGCCTCGGCGTAGCCCAGGCGTTGGGCTTCCTTGAGCACCACGTCAAAGTCCAGGCCCTTGCTGCGCATCTCGGACAGGATGAAATTGGTGGTGCCGTTGATGATGCCGGCGATCCACTGGATGCGGTTGGCCGTGAGGCCTTCGCGCAGCGCCTTGATGATGGGGATGCCACCGGCCACCGCGGCCTCGAAGGCCACCATCACGCCCTTGGCCGATGCGGCCGCAAAAATCTCGGTGCCGTGCACGGCCAGCAGCGCCTTGTTGGCGGTGACCACGTGCTTGCCCGCGGCAATCGCTTCGAGCACCAGGCCACGCGCGATGCCGTAGCCGCCGATGAGCTCCACGACGATGTCAATTTCGGGGTTGGCAATGATGGCGCGCGCGTCGTTGACGACCTGCACGCCCTCGCCCACCACGCTGCGGGCGCGCTCCACATCCAGGTCGGCCACCATGGCGATCTCGATACCACGGCCCGCGCGGCGGCGGATCTCTTCCTGATTGCGACGCAGCACGTTGAACACGCCGCTGCCGACGGTGCCGATGCCCAGAAGGCCTACTTGGATGGGTTTCATGAATTTTACCAGTCAAAATGGGCTGCAGCGCTTATCTGGTAAGCGCTAGCAGCTATCAAAAATGATTCGAGTTACGCCAATTGCAGGGCGCCTCAGCCAACGCGCCGCAGATCGGTGCCGCAGCGCTTGCGGTACTGCTCCAGGAACCTGGCCACGCGGCCGATGGCGTCGCGCAGATCGTCTTCGTGCGGCAGGAACACGATGCGGAAGTGGTCAGGCGCCGACCAGTTGAACCCCGTGCCCTGCACCAGCATCACCTTGGTTTCCTGCAGAAGCTCCAGAAAGAACTGCTGATCGTCCTCGATGGGGTACACAGTGGGGTCCAGGCGCGGGAACATGTACAGCGCCGCCTGAGGCTTCACGCAGCTCACGCCGGGAATGGCGGTGATCAACTCGTAGGCCAGGTCGCGCTGCTTGCGCAGGCGGCCGCCATCGCCCACCAGTTCGTTGATGCTCTGGTAGCCGCCGAGAGCGGTCTGCACGGCCCACTGGCCGGGCACGTTGGCGCACAGCCGCATGTTCGAGAGCATGTTCAGGCCCTCGATGTAGTCCTTGGCGGCCTTCTTGTCGCCCGACACCACCAGCCAGCCCGCGCGGTAGCCGCATGAGCGGTAGCTCTTGGAGAGAGAGTTGAACGTGAGTGTGAGCACGTCCTCGCTGAGCGAACCAATCGCGGTGTGCTTCACCCCGTCGTACAGAACTTTGTCGTACACCTCGTCCGCGAAGATCACCAGGCCGTGCTCGCGCGCGATGGCGATGATGCCCTTGAGCAGTTCGTCCGAATACAGCGCGCCGGTCGGGTTGTTGGGATTGATGACCACGATGCCCTTGGTGCGTGGCGTGATCTTGGCGCGGATGTCGGCCAGGTCGGGCATCCAGCCATTGGCTTCGTCACACAGGTAATGCACCGGCGTGCCGCCCGACAGACTGGCCGCCGCTGTCCACAACGGGTAGTCGGGAGAGGGCAGCAGCAACTCGTCGCCGTTGTCCAGCAAGGCATTGGTGGCCATCACGATGAGTTCGCTGGCGCCGTTGCCCAGATAGATGTCATCCAGCATTACGCCCTTGATGCCCTGCTTCTGTGTTTCGTGCATCACGGCCTTGCGCGCCGCAAAGATGCCCTTGCTGTCCGAATAGCCCGCCGAGTTGGGCAGGTTGCGGATCATGTCGAGCTGGATTTCCTCGGGCGCATCGAAGCCGAACACGGCCAGGTTGCCGATATTGAGCTTGATGATCTTGTGCCCGTCCTCCTCCATCTTTTTGGCCGCATCCATGATGGGCCCCCGGATGTCGTAGCAGACGTTGGCGAGCTTGGCGGATTTCTGGACGGTTTTCATGCGCTGACGGGTGTGCAATGGGGCCAGGGGCGGCCCAGGCAAGGGTCACCTGGGCGAAACCTATAATTTGACCACAGTTCATCCGCCCACTTTGGCCCACTCCCAGGCGTGCCGGCCTTGGCCAGGCGGCCATCGGCGCAGTCCGCAACTACCAGCCTCCATGAAATTCCAGCCCGACCGATCCAGCGCACAAACCATCAGCGGCTATGGCCCTGGGTGGATCGGCGTGGATGCGGACCGGATCACCCACAGTGTCATCATTGGCTCTGACGGACTGCGGCAGGCCTGGGGCCCAACGCGGTTTGAAGACCTGGGGCCGGAGCACTTTGCCCAATTGGCTGAGTTGAAGACCGAGCTGGTGGTTTTCGGCAGCGGGAGCCGCAACCGCTTCCCGTCTCCGGCCTGGCTCGCCCCGCTAATGGCGAGGCGCCTGGGCATCGAAACCATGGACACAGCCGCTGCCTGCCGCACCTACAACATCCTGGCCAGCGAAGGCCGCAATGTGGTGGCCGCGCTGATTCTTGAGACCTGAAAACGCTCGCCATACCGCTGGCGAAAAACGATTGCGCCCCCTCGCCTGCCCGCCTCGCATTGGGGCAGGACACACTGTCTTACATTTGGCTTGGGAACGATTTCGGGGTAAAATCTCGGGTTGCGGTCGGGGGCACCTCCAAGAGCAATAACACACCCGCTCCCCCGGCTTACCAACGACTACATCCTGAGAGATTGAAGTGTTATGGCGATCGTTGTCAACAAACCCCTCCCCGAATTTGAAGCCAACGCGACCGGCGGACTCAAAGTCTCCAACACATCGCATTTGGGTCAAGTTCTGGTTCTGTACTTCTATCCTAAGGACAACACGCCCGGCTGCACCACGGAGGCCATGCAGTTCCGCGACAAGTACAAAGATTTCGTGAAAGCCGGCGCCGCTGTGTTCGGCGTGTCGCGCGACAACATGAAGTCGCACGACGAGTTCAAGGAAAAGCTGGAGCTGCCTTTCGAGCTCATCGCAGACACCGAAGAAAAGATGTGCCACATGTTCGGCGTGGTCAAGAACAAGATCATGTACGGCAAGAAGGTCAAGGGCATCGAGCGCAGCACCTTTCTGATTGGCCCCGATGGCGTGCTGGTTCAGGAATGGCGTGGCCTGAAGGTTCCAGGCCATGTGGATGACGTACTCAAGGCCGTCAAGTCGATCAAGGCCCTGAAAAAAGCCGCCTGATCCCGCTTATCCGCTTCTGAGCCCAGCTTTAAGCCTCACCCGCGCCGAAGCGCTGTTGCAGATCGCCACCTCGTCGGTCCAGACGGCCATCGGGAGTAGGCATAATGGGCCGATGCCCCTGGTTTTCGCAACGCTTGCTTCATCCCTAAAAGCCGCCTTGGCCTCCAGGCGGCTTTTTGCTTTCTGACCATCATTGACCGAGGCCCTGCCACCATGCCCCTGCCCCCCGCCCCCAGCCGGCGCGCCGCGCTCCTCGCACCAGAAGCTTTTGAGATCACGGCGCCACCCCGCGCCACGGCCGCTGCCGCTGACGAAGCACCGATGGCCCCCAGCAAATCTGCAACCGCCGGCCGTGGTGGCCGCAAGGCGCAGCCTGCCAGCGCATCGACGCAAGCCGCTGCCAGCCCCGTCCTGGTGCAGGTGGAAACACGCGCGCGTGCGCCAGAGGCCACTCCAGCACCAGCCCCGGCCACCCGGGGTCGCGCACAGCCCGCCACTGCTCCAGCGCCCGCAGCCCGCGGTGCCGGCCGCCGCAGCAGCCCTGCACCGGTCGCCGAGGTTGCCGCACCAGCCTCCACCACTACGGCCGCACGCGGCGCTAACAAACGTGCTCGCACGCAGGGTCCCACCAAGTTGTTTGTGCTGGACACCAACGTGCTCCTGCACGATCCCACCAGCTTGTTCCGGTTTGAAGAGCACGACATCTTCCTGCCGATGATCGTGCTGGAGGAGTTGGAC
>JBCNOJ010000237.1:0-7926 GCA_039593925.1 Acidovorax sp. | reverse complement strand
ACAAGCTGGTCACCGCCCGTCGCGGAGGATCTGCGGCGCATCCGACGCATCCACTCATCCCGATTGCACTCCAATGCGATCTCCAAAAAGACTTTGAACAGGTTCTTAGGCATCCGCAGGTTTGGCCTTCTCTTTGCGCTGCCTGCGCTGCACCATCCATCCGCCCGCCTGGTTGACCACCAGCCCGCACAGCACCGCGGCAGCGCCCAGCCATTGCAGCGGCCCCGGCGTCTCGCCCAAAAACGCGTAGGCTGCCCACAGACCGACCACCGGCACCAACAGCGAGAACGGGGTGACCCGCCCTGCCGCGTGGCGCTGCAGCAATTGCGTCCACAAGGTGTAGGCCAGCAGCGTGGCCAAGAATGCGAGGTACGCCACGGCCAGCACACCGGTAGCGTTCAGAGAGCGTACCTGCGCCCACACCACGGCGCTGCCGTCCGCCCACAGCGCCAGCGCGAAGAAAGGCACGATAGGCACCACACTGCTCCACACGATGAACGGAAACGGCGCGTAGGCGCCAGCCTGGGCCGCGCGGCGCGCCACGAGGTTGGACACTGCCCACATGTACGCAGCGCCCAGCGTCAATACAAAGCCCGCCAAGCTCATCTGGCCCGGTCCCTCGCCATGCGCGAGGCCAATGGTCATCAGACCGCCAAAGGCCAAAATCAGCCCCCACCATTGCCATGGCCTGGCCCGCTCGCCCAACAACGGTGCGGCCAGCAGCAAAGTAAAGAACGCCTGGGTCTGCATCACCACCGAAGCCATGCCTGCCGTCATGCCCAGTTGCAGCCCTAAAAAGAGAAAGCCGAACTGCCCCAGTCCCTGAGCCAGCCCGTAGCCCACCACGTACCGCCATGGCAAGGCCGGGCGCGGCACAAAAAGCAGGAATGGCAGCGACGCAGCCGAAAACCGCAAGGCCCCCAGCAGCATGGGGCTCAAGCCCTGCAGGCCGAGCTTCATCACCACAAAGTTCAGGCCCCAGATGACCACCACTGCCAACGCGCGAAGCAGATCACCCCGGCTCAAGGCCACAGGGGCGCTCATGCGGCTGCCACCGGTGCGCCCGGCGCCGCCACGGGGCGGCCCTGGCGCGCACGGGCCGCCACGAAAGCGGCAAAGGCTTCGGCGCTGGTCTTGCCAGGCACATAGCCCAGCACTTCCTTGAGCGCGGTGTTCAGCAGCACGGGCCGGTAGCGCAGAAAGTCGAGCTGCTCGGGGCCATAGCGGCTTACGCCCAACGCGGAGCCCACAGCCAGCGCAGTGCGCAGCAGCCCGGCAGGCAGCTCCAGCACGGGCTTGCCCAGCCGGTGTGCAATCTCGCGCAGCGGCAGGGCACCATCGCCCGCAAGGTTGAAGCAGCCCGCACGCTGCGTGCGCAGTGCGTGCAGGATGGCGCCCGTCACGTCTTCGTCCCAGACGAAGACAAACGGGCTCTCGCTACCCCGGATGGCCAGCAGGCGCGGCTTCTCGAACAGCGCGGTGATCTGGTTGTCCACCCGCTCCCCCAGGATGGTGCCGATGCGCAGCACCGTCTGCGCCAGCGCCGGGTGCTGCGTGCGGTACTGTGTCAGCATCTCCTCCACCAAGCGCTTGTGGTGCGAATAGGCGAACACCTCGTTGCCCCGCAGCGCGTCTGTTTCACGCAGCCACGCGGGGTTGTCGGCGTGGTAGCCATAGGCCGCGCCGCTGGAGCTGACAACCAACTGCTTCACGCCGGTGGAAACACACGCGTCCAGCACGTTCTGGCTGCCCAGCACGTCCACCGAATATTCAAACTCGCGGCTCGAACCCTTGCCCGGCGTGACGATGGAAGCCAGGTGCACCACGCTGTCGATGGCGTGTGCGGCCAGTGTGGGTGCCAGCATGGCGTCGCGCACGTCCTGCACCAAGTAGGTCACGCCCGGCAGGCGGCGCTCGGCCGGCACATCGCGCACATCGGCCGCCACGATCACGCCCGCCTGTTCGCGTGCCAGCGCCGTCACCACGCTGCGGCCCAGAAAGCCGTCTGCGCCGGTGATGAGGATGCGGCGGTTCGCCCATACCGCGCCGCTCATGCGCGCTGCTCCTTGGTGCCATCGGCAGCCGGCACGGCCGCCGGCCTGCGGCCCCACCAACTGGCCAGCGCAAGGCCCGCGATGATGTCCCAGAAGCCCCACACGCCCGCCACCACGGCCATACCGCCCAAGCCACCAAAGAAGCTGAAGATCAGCACCAGGCCCAGGCCCGCATTGCGAATGCCCACCTCGATGCTCACGGCGCGCCGGTCGTAGTCGGGCAGGCCGCTGAGCCGTGCGCAGGCGTAGCCGGTGCCGAAGGCAAGCGCGTCGTGCAATACCACCGCCAGCAGTACCAGGCCCACGTAGTCGAGGAAGTAACGCCAGTTGCCTGCCACCGCACCCACGATGAAGCCGATGAGGCAGACAAAGCTCAGGATGCGCACGGGCTTGGTCACGCGCTGGGTGAGTCGCGGTAGCTTTTCGGCGCACAGAATGCCCAGCACGAAAGGAATGCCGATGATCGCCACGATGTGGCCAGCCATCTCCAGCGGGTCGAGCGCAATGGAACGCAGCAGCGGCGCAGCCGTGGGGTGCATGCCGCCCCAGAACGCGAAATTGAGCGGCATGAGCACGATGGCCAGCGCATTCGAGATGGCCGTCATCGACACCGACAGCGCCACATTGCCCCCGGCCCGGTGCGTGAGGATGTTGCTCACGTTGCCAGGCGGGCAGCAGGCGACCAGGATCATCCCCAGCGCAATGCTCGGGCTGGGCTTGAGCAGCAACGTGAGCACAAAGGTCACCGCTGGCAGCACGATGAACTGCGCAGCAACACCCACCGCCATGGCACCGGGCATGCGCAGCACGCGCTTGAAGTCGGCCACGCGCGTATCGAGTGCGATGCCGAACATGAGAAAGCCCAGCACCACATTGAGCACCACCAGCGATGCAGGGTTGAAGTTGAGGCGAATTTCGTCGACAGGCAGCATGGATAACCTTTGAGTTCAGTTCTTCACCGCGTATTGCGAAACGCGCAACGCACGAAACTGTCGCAGCGACAGCGCGGGACACCGAGCAAGGGCCGCGCCGCAGGGAGGGCGTCGCCCCCTTGCCCACAGTGCGCAACGTTGCGAGAGCGGCGGGCTTTCATTCCAGGGCTGCGGCGGCTGCGCGCACCGCGTTGCGGTAGGTGTCCTTGTGCACGTAGTACGCCATGCGCTCAAGCTTGAGGTACTTGAAGCCGCCCGACAGGTCGGGCGGAGGCCCGGCCTTGGCCTGGCGCAGTGCCTCTGCCCGTGGTGAGCCTTCGGCCTGCGCCTTGAAGAAGCGGGCCACCAGCTCGGCCTGCTCATAGCGGCCTTGCCAGCCGATGCCGCTGGCCTCGATCATGCCCATCACGGCGAGGTTGTCGAAGCTGGGCGACAGGATGTTGAGGTAGAGCTGCGGCGCCATGCCTTGCCAGTTGAGCAGGCTGTGGTCGATGAACGGATAGTGCAGCTTGTAGCCGGTGGCGCAGAGCACCAGGTCGTAGTCCTGCGCGCTGCCGTCCTTGAAGAACACGGTGCGGCCCTGCAGGCGCGCGATATCGGGCTTCACATGGATATCGCCATGGCCCAGGTGGTGTAGCACCAGCGAGTTGACCACCGGGTGCGACTCATACATCTTGTAGTCGGGCTTGGGCAGGCCAAAGCGCGCAGGGTCGCCAGTGAACCATTGCAGCACCACACTGTCCACCTTCTGCTTGAGCCAGGGCGGCATCTTGAACTTTCCGCCCAGCGTATCGGCGGGCTTGCCGAACACGTACTTCGGCACGAAGTAGTAGCCCCGACGCACCGAGATGTCCACGCTGCGCGCGTAGTGAACCGCGTCCACCGCAATGTCGCAACCCGAATTGCCCGCACCCACCACCAGCACGCGCTTGCCTTTGAACAGCTCGGCACTCTTGTAGGCGCTGGTGTGCAGCAACTCGCCATCGAACTGGCCTTCGAAGCGGGGCATGCTGGGCTCAGCCAGTGTGCCGTTGGCAATCACCACACCTTTGAACTCAGCCGTCTGCGCCGGGCCGCCATGCTGCGTCCACGTCACGCGCCACAGCGGTGCGGTGCCCTCCCCCACTGGCTCGACCCGGAGCACGCGGGTGCCAAACCAGTAGTGCTGGCGCAGGCCGAAATGCTCTGCGAAGTCGAAGAAATACTGGCGCATGTCCCGGTGGCTCGGGTAGTCGGCCACCCCGGGGCGCATGGGGAACTCGGTGAACTCCGTGGTGTGCTTGCTGGAGATGAGGTGAGCCGATTCATAGACGGTGCTGCGCGGGTTGTCGATGTTCCACAGGCCGCCCACATCGGTGTGGGCCTCGAAACCTTGAAAGGGCAGCCCAAGCTTTTGCAGGTTTCGGGCTGCAGCCAGTCCGCTGGGGCCGGCGCCAATCAGGGCGATCTGGGTGCGCGTGTCTGCCAATGTGGGGGTGGTCTCCGCTGTCATGCGTTATTGCTTTCGTTTTTTACGGTTTTCGCTGTAGGCACTGAAAGCCCTGGAATGGCTGTGGCCCCCGCCTCGCCCGCACGTGGCTTGCGTGGCTGGCCGAGCAGCACATGGTCATGCAAGGCCTCAGGCAACAGGTCAAGCAAGCGCGACAGCCAGCCGATGCGTGCCGGGAGCACGATGTGGGTGCGGCCCCGCGCCACCGCAGCCAACATTGCACGTGCAGCATCCTCGGGTTCCATCAGCCCCGGCATCGCAAAGCGATTGCCGGCCGTGAGGGCGGTGCGCAGGTAGCCCGGACTCACGGTGCTGACCACGATGGCGTCGCCGCGCAGTTCGGCCCGCAGGCTCTCCAGGTACCGGATCAACCCGCCCTTGCTGGCGCAATACGCACCATTGCCCGGCATGCCGCGCCAGCCCGCAATGCTGGCAACGCCCACCAGCGCGCCGCGCCGCTGGGCCCGCATGGCTTTTACAAAAGGTTGGAAGGTCGTGGCGGCGCCCAGCAGATTGATCTCCAGCATGCGGCGCATGACGGCCAGGTCATCGGCCTCGGCCGTGTCAAAGCCTCCGGCCACTCCAGCGTTGGCGATGACCAGGTCTGGCGTGCCTTGGCGGCCCATCCAGTCGACAGCCATCGCCTGCATCGCGGCGGTGTCGGCAATGTCAGGGGTGTAGACCGCGGTGCGCTCTGGCGCCAGCGCTGCCAGTGCGTTCAGCGCAGGCACATGAAGGCCCACCAACGCCACCGCAGCGCCGTGCCCCATCAGCTCGCGCGCCAAAGCCTGCCCCAGCCCGCCGCAGGCACCAGTGAGAACCACGTTCTGAAAAGAGGCCGTCATGAAGCTCCCAACGAATTTGGTGTGCAGCTTAGTCAAATCACGAAATAATCTCGAAATGATTTCTTTGTTCGTCTCGAATTCCGGAATTTATGACGGTACCTAGCCTGCGCCTGTTTGAACTGCTGGAGATCGTCTGCGCGCGCGGGCGCCCTTTCAGCCTGGCCGACGCCATCGAAGCCACGGGCTGGCCCAAGCCCAGCGTTCACCGCATGCTGGGTCAGCTGGAAACTGGCGGGCTGCTGGCGCGCGAGCCCGGCGGCAAACGCTATGCGCCCGCGCCGCGCCTGCTTCGGCTGGCCGAGAGCAGCTTGAGTGCGGGCACCCAGCATGGTGTGCGGCACGCGGTGCTGCGGCAGTTGGTGGCAGACATCGGCGAGAGCTGCAATCTCACGGCGCTCAGTGGGGCGGACGTGATTTACCTTGACCGGGTGGAGTCTGCCTTTCCGCTGCGCATGGAACTGCGGCCGGGCACCCGCGTGCCCATCCATTGCTCGGCCAGCGGCAAGCTGTTTCTGGCGTACCTCTCGCCTGCGCGCCGCTCCACCATCCTGAACGGCTTGCCCCTGACCCGGCATACGGCCACCACCCTGACCGACCGCCACGCCCTGGAAGCCGAGCTGGAGCAGATCGCGCGGCAAGGTTATGCAACCGACGCCGAGGAGTTTGTGGATGGGCTGGTGTGTGTGGCAGTGCCCGTCCGGCTGAGTGGGCTGCGCACGGTGCGCTGTGCGGTGGCGCTGCAGGCACCCGCCGCCCGCATGTCGCTGTCGCACGCGCTGCAACAGGTACCCCGGCTGAGCGAGGCGGCGGTGGCCGTGGCACGCACGTGGGGCTAAACCACCGAGGTGTTCACAATGCAGGCCATGCAACTTGACTATCTGGATTTCGACTACAGCGAAGACGCTGAAGGCAACGGTACTTTTGACGCGATGGCCAGCGCGGCACCCGCGCAACTCAGCCGGGTGGAGGCCGAAATTGTGGCGGTATTGGCCTGGGCGCATGGCGCGTTTCCGGATGCCTGTGGACCCGAAGACGAGGGCGGCGAGTGGCAGTACGACCTGCAGGGCGTGCAGGAAGTGAATACGCCACTCACCTTGCATTTCGACGCGGAGCTCGCCCGCATCGCTATGACACCCGGTACGCCCCTTCCGCCACGCACGACCTTCAACTTCACCATTGGCGGCAACCAGGGGTTTTGCGCAGCACTGCGCGAGGCTTTTCAGCTCGACTGACGGAACCACTGTGCGACGTTTGCGCCGCAGCAAACGCGCGTGCAACGCGGCTCCGTGGGGAGCGCGGAATACCCCCAAAAACCCCACGCAACCCACAGGTTCATCGCGGCATTCGCCTGCAACGGCGGGGAGCGCTACATTTTGCGACTCATTAGTTCAACCCAAGACTGGAGAGTCCATGCTGTCACGCCGCCATTTTTTGAGCGCTAGCCTTGCCACCACTGCTGTCTACGCAGCCGGGTCGTTTGTTCCGGTCTGGGCCCAGAGCGCCCCAAACCTGGGCACCCCTGCACTGCCCAGCCCTGGTTTCCGCCGCATGAAGGTGGGTGATGCCGAAGTGATCTCCCTCATTGACGGCGTCGCGCGCCGCCCATTGGGCGATGAGTTTGTGAAAAATGCGCCGCTGGCCGAAGTGCGCGCGCTGTTGGCCTCTCAAGGCCTGCCCACTGAATACATCGACGTTCCGTTCACACCTTTCCTCATCGTTGCCGGTGGGCGCAAGATCCTCATGGACACCGGCCTGGGCGACTTCGGAGGGCCCAATGCAGGCAAGCTGGTCGAGAATTTGCGCGCTGCAGGCCTGCAGCCGTCAGACATCGACACGCTGCTGATTTCGCACTACCACGGCGACCACATCAATGGCATCCGCAACAAGGCGGGCGAGCTGACCTTTCCCAAGGCCAAGGTGATGGTGCCGGCAGCCGAACATGCCTTCTGGATGGACGACGCCAAGATGGCAGCAGCCCCCACCGGAATGAAAGGCGCCTTTGAGAACGTGCGGCGCACGTTTAGCGGCATGCCTGCCGACATGTTGGTGCAGTTTGCTGCAGGTGCCGAAGTGGCGCCTGGCATCCGTTCGGTCGCGGCCTACGGCCACACACCTGGCCACACGCTGTTTGAATTGAACTCGGCGGGTCAGAACTTCTTCTACGTGGCCGATCTGACCAACGTGCCTGCCTTGTTTGCGCGCAACCCCGACTGGGCCGTGACCTTTGACATGGATGCCGAGGCAGCACGCAAGGTGCGTCGCGAGGTGTTTGCACGCATCACGGCCAGCAATGCCATGGTCGGCGGCTTCCACTTCCCCTTCCCGGCTTTTGGCCGAATGGCAACGTCTGGGTCCGGTTATGCCTTCCAGCCCGCAAGCTGAAGCAGTGCTCAGCACGCGCCGCCGCGTGGTGGGCGCCGGGCTGGCGGCCGCCGTGGGTGCGGGCCTGGGCTTGCACGATGCGCAGCCACGGGCCGCCGTCGCGGCCGATACGCAAGCCGAGGAGCTGCTGCGAAAGGGGGGCCTGGTCATCGCGTTTCGCCATGCACTGGCCCCAGGCACCTTCGATCCGCCAGGGTTTCGACTGGGCGACTGTGGCACCCAGC
>JBCNOJ010000236.1:0-7943 GCA_039593925.1 Acidovorax sp. | reverse complement strand
CCGCTACAACGGCACGGGGGATGTGGAGAGCGCAAGCAGTTTCAGCTGCAAGTGATCCATTCAGTGCTTGAAAAGCGGGAAGTCCGGCGTAAGCCGGGCTTCCTTTTTTTCTTTTCCTTTACGCCTTGGCGCGAGGCTTCATGCGAAAGCTGACACCCATGCGGTTGATCGCATTCATGGTGGCAATCGTGAGCGTCAGATCCACCAGGTCCTTCTCGCCAAACACGGCCAGTGCGGCCGCATAGGCTTCATCGGAGGCATGGGTCTCGCTCACGCGGGTTACCTCCTCGGCCCAGGCCAGCGCGGCGCGCTCCTGCTCGGAGAACAGATACGCCGCCTCATGCCACACAGGGACCAGCACCACCTTCTCCACCGACATGCCTTCGGCCAGTAGGTCGCGCGTGTGGATGTCAATGCAGTGCGCGCACCCGTTGATCTGCGACACGCGTAGAAAGACTAGGTGCGTCAGCAAGCTGGGCACGGCCGTGCCCTGGGTGACGAAGTGGTGCAGCGTCCCGATGGCCTTGGCACCCTCGGGCGATACGTTGAACCAGACAGCGCGATTCATACAGCAGTTCCTTTACGTTGAATGTTGGGCGGAGGGCGATATCGACCTCCTGCTCATAAGACGTGTGGTCTAAGGGTGCTGTGACAGGTGCTGATGAATGGTTGCGAAGTTCGCACGGCCCAAGAATCGCGCCACTGCAACCGGCGAAAGCTATGAGGATTCAGGGCCTTTCTGCCTGCGTCAAGACAAGGCAAGGCCGTATGTAGCTACAGAATTATTCGGATGCATTCGCGTGTAGCATGACGAGATAAGAAGGGCGGGGTGTCAGACGTATGGATCCAAAAAAGCAGAAAGAGGAGTTCAATTACGCATATCTGTCCGCGTTGGCCGCCCACGCCGGGATCAATCGCGGAGACCTTCGCGTGGACAACGACAGCGTAGACGTCCTTTTCCAGAGTGTCGGTTACAGAGGGAGAAGGTTTCGGAATCCACAGATCCAGCTTCAGCTGAAGTGCACCTCCCAAGACCTTATACGGGACGGTGTGATTAAGTTCCCGTTACCTCGAAAGAACTATGACGATCTGCGCGGTGACGATGTGATCACGCCCCGCTATCTCGCGGTTTTGCTCGTGCCCGCGGACACAGCCCGATGGATCGTGCATAACGACGGCCACATCGCCCTCTTCAACAACTGCTACTGGGTTTCACTTCGGGACTATGGTCCTACCGACAACGAGCACAGTGTCACTGTCGAGGTTCCCCTTGATCAGCGCCTGACAAGCGACACACTGCTGAACATGATGGATCGCGCCAGTGAGGGGGAGTGGCTGTGACTGAAATCGTCAAGCGCTCTAAGGAGGTTTCGCCTGAACAACTGGAGGCGTATCTGCGCAATGCGCATTGGGTTCAAACTGGCAAGCTTCGCAGCGTCGCGACCATCTGGAACCGACAGGATGACCCTGATGCTGAAGTTGTACTCCCTCTTTCGCGCTCCGTAAAGGACTATGTTCCGCGCCTTCGCGATGCACTGGCAGCCGTCGCATCTTTTGAAAGACGCGGGGTGCTTGATGTCATCAGCGACATCGGGCGAATGTTCGCGAACGTCATAACCGTTCGCGTCGTCCATGCCGATACCGACGACGGCACGATCCCAATTAACGACGGGGTTCTACTGATCACCAAGGCCAAGGACTTGCTTTCGGCGGCCGCGCAATCAATCTTCGCTAAACGTAAGCATTTCACCGGCAAGCCAACTCCTGACGCGAAGGAGTACGTGGACACCTTGCTGCTTGGACAGACGGAAATCGGCAGCTACGTCGTCAACGTCATCGCGCCAGTTCAGGGAGGCAAGATGGCGCCAGTAGAAGCTGATTCAATTCCGCTCGCGAAGGCTGTCACTCTAAACCTCGTCACCGGCCTGGAAGCTCTTGAAAAGGCCAGTGAACGCTATCGGGAAACTGGGAGCTTGCGGGAATTCGAGACCACCATTGTTCAGGGGGCAAGCGCAAATATGTGTGACGCCCTCCTAGGCTTCAGTGGCCTCAACAGGAACAGGGCTTTCGAAGTTAAGGTGAGCCCATCAGAAGGTTCAATGTTCGAAACGGAGGCGCGCACCTTCAAGTTTGATGCCCCGCAAGTCGAGATACTTGAGAAGGCCTCCAGCTACTTCAAGGATGACTATGTATTGCCGGGCCGAACATTGACAGGGTACGTAACGAAGCTCAGCAAACCGAAAGAGGACGAGGCAGGCACGATCACGTTAGACACTCAGTTTGACGATCTGAACAGAAAGGTGCGGATTGAGCTTGGCAAGGACGACTACCACATCGCTGTTATCGCTCATGACACAAAGCAGTATGTTCAGTGCAGCGGGGATATTCATGTGAAGAGCAAAACGGCCAGCCTACTGCGCCCGCAAAACTTCCGCATCGTGGGCGTCGACGACCTCTTTTAGTGCGAGGCCAGGGCCTTTCCGGTATTTGTAGAGCCCGCTACTTTCGCCATTCTGGTAGCGGACTACCACGGTGTTGAGCAAGCAGTTAGAAGTTTGATGACTCGCCGAACATCGCAGGCCATCAGCCGCCTACTCCGACGCGCCCGGCGTGCGTTCAGACGGCGTCTGCAATCGGCTGGCCTCTTCTTTGACCTTCTTCCCTTGGTCGTAATGCCACTTGATGGCGAAGAACATACCGGTGCCGAACACAGCCACCTTGAAGGTGATGAAGACTATCGGGACCCAATCCATTGTTGAAATGTTCCTGGCTGTTAGTTGGCACTGTCGGGTGCGAAGTGCACTGCCTCAAAACGCTGCGTCAGCAGCTTCATCGTGTTCAAGCCATCGTCGATTTGCACATCGACACCACGGCGCTAATGATCTGAAAACTTGGTGTGATGCTATCGGGCTTGCTGTGCGGGCGTAAGCATCAGTTCTGCATAAATTTGCCGTAGCAGATGGAGATTGAAGTGCAAGGCAACTGCCTGAGAAGCGGCTTTGTCACGGGGCCGTATGTGGACGCAATGCACGGGTCATGGCGCGCGCCGAGAGGGAGCCGACGGACCGCCAGTTGCACGCAACGCCAACCGTGCACACACAAAAAGAGGCTTGCATGAGGGCATCCCATGCAAGCCTTTGATTGGTAGCGGACTAGTGCCGGACGCTCAGAACGGCAACCCCACATAGTTCTCCGCCAGCGACCCCAACGCCTTCTCCGACGAGAACAGATACGCCAGGTCCGTATCCTGCAGCTTCTGGTCGTAGGCCAGCGACTCGGGGAAGGTGTGCAGCATGGTCGTCATCCACCACGAGAAGCGCTGGGCCTTCCACACGCGGGCCAGGGCCTTTTCGGAGTATTTGTCGAGGCCCGTGCTGTCGCCATTTTTGTAGTGCGCCACCATGGCGTGGTACAGGTAGTAGATGTCCGACGCGGCGCTGTTCAAGCCCCGCGCGCCGGTGGGCGGCACGATGTGGGCGGCGTCCCCGGCCAGGAACAGATTGCCGTAGCGCATGGGCTCGGCCACAAAGGAGCGCAGGGGGGCGATGGACTTCTCGATGGAGGGGCCGGTGACGAGCTGCGAGGCCACCTCGGCGGGCAGGCGGCGCTTGAGCTCGGCCCAAAAGGCGTCGTCGGACCAGTCTTCCACGGTGTCGGTCAGCGGCACCTGGATGTAGTAGCGGCTCAGCACCTGCGAGCGCAGCGAGCACAGCGCAAAGCCGCGTTCGTGCTTGGCGTAAATCAGCTCGGGCGAGACGGGCTTGGTGCGCGAGAGCACGCCCAGCCACCCGAAGGGGTAGACCTTTTCATATTCCTTGAGCACGTCGCGCGGGATGGACTTGCGGCTCACGCCGTGAAAGCCGTCGGCGCCGATGACGAAGTCGCAGTCGATGCGCACCACCTCGTCGCCACTGCGGTAAGTCACATACGGGTTGGCGCTTTTCAGGTCGTGCGGCTGCACGTCTTCGGCGTTGTGGATGACGATGCCCTTCATGCGGTCGCGCGCTTCGTACAGGTCGCGCGTCAGCTCGGTCTGGCCGTAGACCACCACCGAGCTGCCGCCGCTGTACTTGTGCAAATCGACCCGGTCCATTTGGCCGTCGTGGGCAATGATGAAGCCGTCGTGGATCTCGCCTTCGCGGTCCATGCGCTCGCCGCACTGGGCTTCGCGCATGAGCGCGGCAAAGCCGTGCTCCAGCACGCCGGCGCGGATGCGGCCCAGCACGTATTCGCGGCTTTGGCGCTCCAGCACGATGGTGTCGATGCCCTTGAGGTGCAAGAGCTGCGAGAGCATGAGGCCCGAGGGGCCTCCGCCGATGATGCAAACCTGGGTTTTCATGGTGTCTCCTTTGTGGCGAGCGGCTCACAAAACTCCCCTGGCGTGGTTGTCCTGCCTTGCCGTACTGCTTGTACTGTCTGCGGCAGGACGCCTAGCCAGGGCCGCTTCGCTGGGTTGTGTGAGCCGCTCTGTGGGGTTGATGACATGGGTCAAAACGACCACCCAAAGATACGTGGCACAGTCGCCGCGTTGAATGGACGGATGGAGCCAGAACATGCACTTTTCGAACATCGGAACCATCCGCTCGTACAGCCTGTTCGGCGAGTCGCAACACCTGCCCGATGTGCTGCACTGCGAGACGATTGCCGAGCGGTCGGCGCTGCACGACTGGGAGCTGGCGCCGCACCGGCACACGCGGCTGCACCAGGTGCTGCTGATCGAATCGGGCGGCGGCGTGGCGCATCTGGATGGGGAACGCCACGCGCTGCAGGCCGGCGCGGTCATCAACGTGCCTGCGGGGCATGTGCATGCGTTTCGCTTTTCCAGCGACACACAGGGCTGGGTGGCCACGCTGGCCGATGAGCTGCTGGACGAAGTGCTGGTGCGAGTGGGGGACGTGCGCCGCACGCTGGCGCAGCCTGCGGTGGTGCCGCAGGCAACCCCTGTCATCCGCGAAACGATGGGCCAGGTGTGGACCGAGTTCTCAAGCCGCGCCAGTGCGCGCGCGCTGGTGCTGCGCGGGCTGAGCGCCGCGCTGCTGGGCCTGGTGGCCCGTGCGCTGGAGGCGCAGCACCAGACCGCACCGGCCACGCCGCAAACCCGGGGCCTGATGCAGCGGCTGGAGGCATTGATCGAAACGCACTTTGCAGAGCACTGGCAGGTGGCGGACTACGCGCGTGCGCTGACCGTTTCACCCACGCACCTGAGCCGCGTGGCGCGCGCGGCCACGGGCGTGTCGGCCCAGCGGCTGATAGAGGCGCGGCTGATGCGCGAGGCCCGCCGCCACCTGGCCTACACGCACCTGGGCGTGGCCACCATCGCCTACACGCTGGGCTATGCAGACCCGGCGTATTTCACGCGGGCCTTTACGCGCGATGCGGGGGTTTCGCCACGCTGTTTCCGCGCGCAGATCACCGGGCCCGCAAGCCACACCACGCCGCGCAAAACCACGCCATCGCACCGCGTGACGCGCTGCTGACAAAGCGCTGTCAGCAGCCCCCCGCCAGCATCGGGCTTCTGTCTTTCACTCACACAAGGAGCCTTTATGAAAAACGCCATCACCTGGTTTGAAATCCCCACCACACAGCTGGACCGTGCCCAGGCTTTCTACGAAGCCGTGCTGGGCCAGCCCATGCAGCGCGAATCCATGGGCGAGAGCGAAGGTGCCGTGTTTGCCTACGACCCCCAGGCCGATGGCACGGGCGGTGCGCTGATGATGGGGCCCACAGCGCCTGCCAGCGGCAGTGCATCGGCATCGCCATCGCCATCTGCAGGTGGCACGCTGGTGTATCTTGATGCGTCGCCCTCGCTGGATGCGGCGCTGGAGCGCGCGGTGGCGCAGGGCGGGCGCGTTGCACTGCCGCGCCAGGCTTTGCCGCCGGGCATGGGCTTCTTCGCGCACATCCACGATCTGGATGGCAACCGCGTGGGCCTGCACGCGCTGGCCTGAATGAACGAGTGAACCCCATCGAAACAAGGAGACCACCCCAATGGAAACCCAAGAAATTCACCGAGGCAGATTGTTTGACCACGTGCAACTGGTGGTGCGCGACCTGGCTGCCAGCCAGGCCTTCTACACCGCCGTGCTGGGCGCGCTGGAGGTACCCATGGGCGGCGCGGCCGAGGGCTACTTTTGGGCGGACGAGCTGTTTGTCTCGTCGGCCGACAGCCTTGCCGCACAGGGCCATCTCACGGGGCGGCACCACCTGGCCTTTCAGGCACGGGACGAGGCCATGGTGAAGGCGTTTTACGAGGCTGCATTGGCCCACGGCGGCACCGACAACGGGGCGCCCGGCCTGCGCCAGTACCACCCCGGCTACTACGCCGCCTTTGTGCTGGACCCGGATGGCAACAACATCGAGGCGGTGTTCCACGGCGCGGCCCAGCGCAGTGCGCCCTCAGTGAAGATCACGTTCTGAGGTGTGGGATTTGGCCCGCATCCGGCCGCGCCAAGCCGCGCAGCGGGATGGGCGTGGAGAACACGATGGACGTGCGTGTTTCTCCATAGCCGTTGATGTCGCCCAGAAACCGCTCCAGGTCGGGCAGGTCGCGCGCCACGACCGGCATCACGTACGAGTCGTTGCCGCTGACGTGGTGGCATTCAAGCACCTGGGGCGACTGGCGCAGCTTGTCGATCAGCGCCTTCTTGCCAGGCTGCGGGACGTTGATGCCCACCACCGCCCGCACACCATAGCCGACCTTGGCGGGGTCGATGTCGGCATGTACGCCGCGCACCACGCCCGCCTCCTGCAGGCGGCGCAGGCGCTCCAGCGTGGCGGGCACTGAGAGGCCCACGGCCTCGGCCAGCTCCTTGAGCGAAGCACGGCCATCGGCCTGCAGCGCGCTGATCAGGCGCCAGGCTTTGTCATCGACTTCCATAAAAGCCTTTATCGATTGGCACAGAAAAAAACGAAACCCAATGCGGGATTCGCCGAATTTTCTGCATTCTCCACCGTCAGCCACCGCCATAGCATCGGTGCATGGACTTCACTTCAATCACCGTGTTTCTGCAAGCCGCCGTCATCGGCGTGCTCATTGCGGCCCCTGTGGGCCCCATTGGCCTGCTGACCATGCAACGCACCCTGGAGCGTGGTTTGGCGGCCGGGCTGGCCACCGGCCTGGGCGCCGCTGCGGCCGATGCGGTGTATGGCGCCGTGGGCGCCTTCAGCGTGCGCTGGCTCATTGATGGGCTGACCGAGGCCAAGACGCCCCTGGCGCTGGGCGGCGGCGCACTGCTGCTGGTGCTGGCCTGGCGCACCTGGCACGCGCCGGTGGCCCACACCGCCGCATCGGCCCGCAACGCGCGGGGCCTGCTGAGCCTGGCGGCCGGCACGTTTGCACTGACGCTGGCCAACCCGGCCACCATCGTGTCGTTCATTGCGGTGTTTGGCTCGCTAGGGGCCGGCCGACCCAGCCTGCCATCGCCACTGTGGATGGTGGCGGGCGTGCTGGTGGGCTCTGCCGCGTGGTGGCTGCTGCTGACCGGCGCGATTGCGTACCAGCGGCAGCGCTTTACGCCGGCTTGGCGCCAGCGCATCAACCGGGCCTCGGCCGTGCTGCTGGGCGGGTTTGCACTTTGGCAGTGGGGGCAGCTGGTTTAGGGCCGGCGAGGTGCTGCCAAGCGTGCAGCAAAGGCAGGAGCGCTGCGGCGAAAGCTGCACCACATGCGCGGGCATAGCCGGGCGCATTGCAGACACTACATTTTTGATAGCTGCCAGCGCAATCTGGGCAAGCGCCAGAGGCCAAAAAGACTCAAAACCTGGCTAGATGGCCGCGGTGCAGCGCATCAACGCACTGCCGTCAACACGCTGCCATCAGCACACTGCCATCAGCGTGTCTACCACCCGGCGTTGGGCGGCGGTCAGGGCGGCATAGCCTTCACGCAGCAGCCGCAGGACGATTGCGTGGATTTCTGTTTCGCTAACGGGCATGGTGTTCTCCTTGA
>JBCNOJ010000235.1:0-7953 GCA_039593925.1 Acidovorax sp. | reverse complement strand
CGGCGGCCCCCAAGGCGACTGCGGCCTCACGGGCCGCAAGATCATCGTGGACACCTACGGCGGTGCCTGCCCGCACGGCGGCGGCGCCTTCAGCGGCAAGGACCCAACGAAGGTGGACCGCTCGGCCGCCTACGCCGCGCGCTATGTGGCCAAGAACATCGTGGCTGCGGGCCTGGCGCGCCAGTGCCAGATCCAAGTGGCCTACGCCATTGGCGTGGCCGAGCCCATGAACATCACGGTGTACACCGAAGGCACGGGCGTGATCCCCGACGACCAGATCGCCAAGCTGGTGCGCGAACATTTCGACCTGCGCCCCAAGGGCATCATCCAGATGCTCGACCTGCTGCGCCCCATCTACGAGAAGACCGCTGCCTACGGCCACTTCGGCCGCGAAGAACCCGAGTTCAGCTGGGAAAAGACGGACAAAGCCCAAGCGCTGCGTGCAGCGGCCGGGCTGTAAGCCCGGTGTTTGTGAAGCAAACCTTGGGCTTTGGGACGAAGCTCATATCGCGCAGCGATGTGAGCGCAGGCCACAACGCCAACACAGTCCTGGCGCTTCGTGCAGCGGCAGGACTGACAATTTGATCGATGCAAGGGTCAGCAGGCACATCGATGTGGCGATGCCTGATCGTCGAGGATGACGTGCACAACGCCCGGTACATCGCGGATGGTTTTCGCGAACTGGGCCACGTGGCCGTCATCAGCCACGATGGTGCCGAGGCGCTGGCGCGCAGCACCGCCGAGACCTGGGACGTGATCATCCTGGACCGCATGCTGCCGCACGGTGTGGATGGGTTGTCGATCCTGTCGACCTTGCGGGGGCTGGGAAAAAAAACCCCTGTGATCGTGCTGAGTGCACTCAGCGCCCTGGATGAGCGCGTGCGGGGGCTCAAGGCGGGCGGTGACGACTATCTGACGAAGCCGTTTGCTTTTTCAGAGCTGGCTGCACGCGCCGAGGCGCTCGTGCGGCGCACGCGCCCAGGGCCCGAGATTCGCGTCCTGCAGTTCTCTGACCTTCAACTCGATCTGGCCCGACGGCAGGTGGAGCGCTCGGGTCGCGTGTTGCCCTTGCAGCCGCGAGAGTTCCGGTTGCTTGCGTATTTCATGATGCACCCAGACCAGGTGCTCACGCGGTCCATGCTCCTCGAATCGGTGTGGGACTACCGCTTCGACCCGCAGACCAATGTCATCGACGTTCAAGTCAGCCGCCTGCGCGCCAAGCTCACGGCAGACGGCGGGGCACAACTGATTCATACCGTGCGCGGCGCGGGGTACCGACTGGCGCTGAGCGACACCTCTGAAGGCCCCCCCGCGCCCCGCCCCGCGCCCTAGGCATGCTGGCCGACCTGCGCACGCTGTGGTCTTCGGCTGGGTTCCGGCTGGCCTGTTACGTGGGGCTGCTGGTGGCGATGACGCTGGCAGCCGCGCTGTCGATCGTGTACCTGCAAACGGTGGGCGTGATGCAACAGCGCATGGCGCGCGCACTGGCGCTTGAAGCCGCCCGGCTGGAGTCGCCGTACCAGGAAGGAGGCCTCGACGCCGTGGCGCTGGCCGTGCAGGACGCACTGACCGACGGCAGCAATGTGGGCGACGAGCTGATCTTTCTGATCAGCCCCGATGGCATCGCCCTGATCGGCAACGTCGACCCAACCCCTGAAAGGCTCTCCCAGGGCCTGTCGCAGCGCAGTGTGGTGCGCAACGGCCAACGCGTCACGGCACAGTTGTTGACGCGCCCCCTTCCCGACGGCAGCCTGCTGGTGGTGGGCCGAGATCTGTTTGAGCAAAGCGCCATCGAATCGCTGGTGATACAGGCCAGCATGGCCGCCATGGTCGTTGCCACACTGTTGCTGATCGGTGGGACCTTCGTGTTCCGGCAGGTGCTTGAGCAATCCGTAGGAGCCATTCGCACCACGGCGGCGCGCATTGCCGCCGGCAATCTCCAGGAGCGCGTTGCGCTGAGCGGCCAGGGGGATGAGTTTGATCTCCTCAACCGCGACATCAATCACATGCTGGACCGCATCCAGTCGCTCATGGATGGCGTTCGGCATGTCTCAGACACCATTGCGCACAACCTGCGCACGCCCCTCACCCGCGTACTGCTGCGCCTGAACCACGCCGCGGCCGCACAACCGCCGATGGGTTCTCTGGATCTGCAAGCCGCCATTCAAGCGTCCATTCACGACCTTGAGGAGCTGACCATCGCGTTCGAAAAGCTGCTGCAGATCGCCGAGGCGGAGGCCGGCACACGGCGCATGCCATTCAGCCAGGTCGCGCTGGGGCCGATTGCCGCCGACGTGTACGAGATGTATGACGCCGTGGCCGAGGCGCAAGGCTCGACGCTGACCTACGAGGCCCGCGAAGAGGTGTTCGTGGTCGGCGACGCGGATCTTCTGGCGGGCGTCCTGGCCAACCTGGTTGACAACGCCCTCAAGTACGCAGGCCACGGCTCCACGGTTGCCGTGAAAGTGCAACGCCAGCCCGAGCATGCGGTCTTGACGGTGAAGGACAACGGACCGGGCATCGACGCTGCAGAGTGGCACCGCATTGGCACCCGGTTTCATCGCCTTGACCCTTCGCAGCCTGGCCACGGCCTGGGTTTGGCCAGCGTGCGCGCCGTCGTCGGACTGCATGGCGGCAAGTTGCAGTTCGAGGACACCGGGCCCGGGCTCGCGGTCCATGTTGTGCTGCCCCTCTTGGCCCAACGCTGAGAGCTGCTGAGCGCTTGTTGCGCAAACGCCTCTGAGCGCAGCGCCGCAGGAGTTCCATCGGGCGCGCCTCCGGCTCAACAGAATCCTCAGCCGCGTCCTGTGCGTTGTCCTGGGCCTTGTCCGCACACATGGACAAGCGGCCATGTTTTGGCAATGGAACGCCAACCCTCCCGCTACTGCCATCGGCTCGGAGTGCACTTTGATCGTGCTCCTTAGATCCGTTGCGAGCCCGTTGGACCCAACAACGCAGACGCACGCCTGGCAAATCCCGCAACCCAACCCTCTATGCATTTCAAGATCAACAAGCGCGAACTGATGTCCGCCGGTCTGCTGATGACCATCGGACTGGCATCCGCTATCGGCGGTTCCCGCTACACCGTGGGCAGCCTGGACCGCATGGGCCCCGGCTCTTTTCCAACCGCATTGGGATTGCTGCTGATTTTCCTCAGTCTTCTGATGGTGCTCACTCCCGTCGCCCGCGAAGACGAAAACGCCCCCGAGCGCCAAGCACCCCAATACAGAGCGTGGGCTTGCGTCACCGCAGGCGTCGCGGCGTTCATCGTGCTGGGCCTCTACGGTGGCTTGGTCCCCGGAACCTTCGCCCTCGTGGCGATTTCCGCGATGGGTGACAAAGGCAACTCCATGAAGGCCGCGGTGGCCTTGGGTGTCGGCGTCACGGTGCTGGCCGTACTGCTGTTCCGAATGCTGCTGCAACTGCAGATCCCGCTGTTCACCTGGATGTAAGCCATGGAAGTACTCAACAACCTCATGGGCGGCTTTGTCATCGCACTGTCGCCCAATCACCTGCTGTACTCCTTCATCGGCGTGTTCATGGGCAACCTGATCGGGGTGCTGCCCGGCATCGGCCCGCTGGCGGCAATTTCGATGCTGCTGCCAGTCACGTACTCGCTGGAGCCCACCGGCGCCCTCATGATGCTGGCCGGTATTTACTATGGCGCCCAATACGGCGGCACCACCACGTCGATCCTGCTCAACCTGCCCGGGGTGGCCTCGCACGCGGTGACCTGCCTTGACGGCCATCCGATGGCCAAGAAGGGCAAGGGCGGCGCTGCGCTGTTCATGTCGATGTTTGCGTCGTTCATTGGCGCAACCATCGGCATTTTGCTGATGATGTTCTTCTCGCCGCTGCTGGTGGACATGGCCTTCAAGTTCGGCCCGGCCGAATACTTCGCAATGATGATGCTCGGTCTGCTGGCCGCATCCACACTGGCCAAGGGTTCACCGCTCAAGGGCATTGCGATGGTGGTGGTGGGCCTGGTTGCCGGGGTGATCGGCACCGACGTGAACTCGGGGGTGGCACGGTTTGCATTTGACGTGCCCGAGCTCACTGACGGCATTGCCTTGGTGGCTCTGGCCATGGGTCTCTTCGGCATTTCGGACATCCTGGCCAACGCCAACCGCATTGGCACGGGCGATACGGTCAAGGAATCCAAGATCACCATGCGCTCGCTGCGCCTTGAAAAGGGCGAGATGAAGCGATCGTGGTTCCCTATCTTGCGCGGCACGGGCATTGGCTCGTTCTTCGGCATTCTCCCCGGCACGGGCTCGACCATTGCGTCGTTCATTTCCTATGCCGTCGAAAAGAAGGTCTCTAAGACCCCTGAGCGGTTTGGCCACGGTGCGATCGAAGGCGTTGCCGGACCCGAGGCGTCCAACAACGCTGCCGCGCAAACCGCGTTCATCCCGACCATGAGCCTGGGCATCCCCGGCGACGCTGTGATGGCGCTGATGCTCGGTGCGCTGATGATCCACAACATCCAGCCCGACCCTCAGATGATTACCGAGCACCCCACCATCTTCTGGGGCCTGATCGCGAGCTTCTGGATCGGCAACCTGCTGCTGCTCGTGCTCAACATCCCGCTGATCGGCATGTGGGTGAAACTGCTCACCGTGCCCTACCGCCTGATCTACCCCGCCGTACTGTTCTTCATCTGCGTGGGGGTTTACAGCACCAACAACAACATGTTCGACGTGGGCAGCGTGCTGGTGATCGGCATTTTTGGGTACGTCACCATGCGGTTGGGTTTCGAGCCTGCGCCGCTGCTTCTGGGCTTCGTGCTGGGCCCGATGGTGGAAGAGAACTTCCGCCGCGCCCTGCTGCTGTCTCGCGGCGACATGTCCGTGTTTGTATCCCGGCCGATCAGCGGCACGTTCATCGCGCTGTGCGTTGCACTCCTGCTTGCCGTGGCCTACTCGCGCCTGCGCCGCACGCCAGGCCTCACTGCTGCCGTTGAGGCCAAGCCTGCCTGACAAGCATCCCTGTTTCTCAGGCTTTGCCTGAAGACTACAGCCCACGCCCCGAAAGGCGTGGGCTTTTCTTTTTGGCAGGTGCGAAACCCGCGTGTGTGCATCGGTGGCCTCCTACAGCGGCTCACCAGCCTGGATGACGGCGGGATGGTGAAGGCATGGCTATCGTTGCCATACGTCCCAGATTCCTCTTGACCCACCGCCGCAGCACCCGCTGCGCCACTTATTTTTGAAGGAGCGCCCCATGTTGAAGTACGCCATCATTTTTGCCCTGATCTCCCTGGTCGCGGGCGCCCTGGGCTTTACCGGCGTAGCGGCCGGTGCAGCGGGCATTGCCAAGGTTTTGTTCGTGCTGTTCCTGGTGTTGGCAATTTTGTTTGTGGTGCTGGCCGCCATCGGCGTGGGCGCTGCGCGCAAGGCACTCAAATAACACCTCTCACGTTCACCCTCCGAAGGGCTGCTGCAGCGAAGCCTGCAAGCCCTTTGCGTTGAAAGCACTTCCATGACGACCAACATCTTTGAAGCCCTGCGCGAAAGCCACGAAATCCAACGCTCGCTGTACCGCGAACTCGTCCAGACCAGTGGCGACACGCCCGAGCGGCAGGATCTCTTCGAAAAGCTCAAGCTCGAGTTGACCGCGCACGAGATGGCCGAGGAGCGGCACTTCTACATCCCTCTGATGTCCCGCGACGCTGGCATCGACCTGTCGCGCCACGCCATTTCCGAGCACCATCAAATCGACGAACTGATGGAGACGCTGGAAGACACCGACCCCGCGAGCCCATCGTGGCTGGCGCAGGCCAAAAAGCTGGCCGAAAAAGTGGAGCACCATCTGAAAGAAGAGGAGCACCGCTTCTTCCAGATGGCGGGCAAGCTGCTGACCGAAAAAGAGAAGACCTCGTTGGCCACCAGCTACCGCGCCGACTACGACGAAGCCAAGGCAGCCACAGCCTGAAGGGCTCCTGCGTAACGCCGTTAAACCGCGTCCTCGGCCTGTACCACGCAATTGCGGCCGCGGGACTTGGCCACATACAGCGCGGTGTCCGCGCGTTTGATGAGGGCGTGGCTGTCCTCCTTGTGGTCCCAGGTGGCCACGCCAAAGCTGGCACTCACATGGCCCACCGAATCGAAGGGAACGCTGGCAATGCGTGCGCGCACGGCTTCGGCCATCGCCATGGCCGCGTCCACCGGCGTTTCCTTGAGCAGGATGATGAATTCTTCACCGCCAAAACGCGCCGCGCAGTCGGATGAGCGCAGCAACTCGCGCACGCGCAACGCCGTGCTCTTGAGCACCACATCGCCCGAGTCGTGCCCGAAGGTGTCGTTGATGCGTTTGAAGAAATCGATGTCGAACATCACCACCGACAAGCTGCTTTTCTTGATGCGGGTTTCGGACATTTCGGCTTCCAGCCGCTCAAAGAAACGGCGTCGGTTGACCAGGTCGGTCAGAAAATCCTTCGTGGCCAAATCTTCGAGCTTGCTGTTGAGGCGCGCCATGGGCTCGATCACCAGCGACGAGAGCGACAAATTAAGCACCACAAACAGCAGCACAAAGCTGAGCACCAGCGCGCCCATCACGTTGTAGAACGTCTGGTTGGCCTTCTCCAGCGGGAAGTACATGGGCACCTTCACCACCTGGATGCCCACCGTTTCGTTCATCTGCCAGCCAAAGCCATTCTGGTCGCCGTAAACCTTGATCATGGTGGGTGGCGCCGCCTGCGGCGTGCTGTGGCAGGCCAGGCACTGGGCCTGGCGGATGGTGATGGGGCGGGCCACATACATGGCACGGTGCATGCCCTCGCCCACCTCGCCCGTCACCTCTTTTTTGGGGTCCACCTTGCCATCGCGAAAGTCGCGGATGATGCGCTCTTCCCAGTCATTGGCGCGGTCACGCAGGTTGGTCGGGTTGAGCACGGCCTCCTTGTATTCGTAGCCTGGGAAGCGGTTCTGCAGCCGGCGCAGGGTCTCGGTGGCCGCGTAGGCGGGCACGGTCTGCGGCAGGAATTTCTCGGCCAGTGTCACGTCCAGGTGGGGTTTGACCAACTCGGTGGTGTAGTCGCGGATCGCCATGGCCGAGTGCATCATGATCTGCGAGTTGTGCTGCACCTCCTCGATGGCCGTTTTCTGCAGGAAGCGGTGCACGTACATGCCCGCCCCGAGCACGGCCAGCAGCAGCACGGCCGCCAGCACCAGGTTGAATTTGAGCCGCAAAGACATGGATCTCCTCAGGGGCCAGCCGACAGGCTGGCAGGTTGCAGGGGCCGCAACAGGTTCAAGAACACAGGGCGCAATGCCCCGATGGGCACCAGACTGCAGGTCACACAGGGTTGCGCGCCGCAGGCACGGGCCCGCGCCGCCCGCGTTTGTGCCAGATTTCCATGACAGGGTCCATCGTTTTTGTGCCAGCCTGCCTTGCGGCGGCAGCAGCGCGACTACAACCCCCGCGGGCTCAGCGAGAGGCTGCGCCGGTACGGCGGCCGCACGCGGTAGAGCTGTGCCGGACGGTGCGCGCCACCGGTCTGCAGCTCACCGGGCAGGGGCTCCAGCAATTCAAGCTCGTCCATCTTGCGGCGAAAGCTCACCTTGTTCAGCGGCTCGCCCAGCACCGCTTCGTACACCGCCTGCAGCTGCGGAAGCGTGAAAGGCTCGGCGCACAGGTGTACGGGCAACGAGGAGTATTGGCTCTTACTGCGCACTCGGGCCACGGCGGCGTCCACCATCGCCCCGTGGTCGAACGGCAAAGGCGGCAACCGGGCAACGGGCGCCAGCGTGACCAGCGGCGCGCCCGACAGCAGGTCATGCGGCACCAGTGCGAAATAGGCCACGGCCACCGACCAGCCCCGCGGGTCGCGCGCCGGGCCAGAGAAAGTTGCCAGCTGTTCCAGGTAAGGGCTCTGCAGGCCAGCCTTTTCGCGCAGCACGCGCGCGGCGTTGTCGACGGCCAGCGGGTCCAGCGGGCCGGGCGCATCGCCGCAGC
>JBCNOJ010000234.1:0-7954 GCA_039593925.1 Acidovorax sp. | reverse complement strand
GCGCTACTACCAAGTTGGCAGTCTGGTCATTGACCGGACCCACCAGAAAAATCACACGCTCCTTGAGCAGGCGCGAGTAGATGTCATAGGACCGTTCGCCACGGCCCGACTGCTCGATGACCATGGGAACCATGCCCAGGCCTTGTGTTTCCAATGCGCTCATGTTTTTCTCCAGACAAGCAGGTACTGTACCCAGAAATGAATTGGGGCTTGTGCACCAAAGCACAAGCCCCTCATCAGGAATCCAACAGCCAGAATGAGCGCTTACAGCACGCCACACCTGGCCGAGCCGATCAGCCTTGTTGCTGAGCCATCAGTTCGTCGAAGGACACCGCCTTCTCCACAACCTTGGCCTTGCCCAGCACAAAATCGGTCACGTTGTTTTCAATCACAACGGCCTCGACTTCGGCCAGACGTTGGCGGTCGCCAAAGTACCAGCGCACCACGTCTTCAGGCTTCTCGTAGCTGGCGGCCAGCTCGTCGATGTGGGCCTTCAGTTGCTCAGGCTTGGCCTGCAGTTCGTTGGCACGCACCAGCTCGGCCACCACCAGACCCAGGCGAACGCGGCGCTCTGCTTGGGGGCGGAACACGTCTTCGGGGATCTCGGCCTTGTCGGCGTCCTTGATGCCGCGCTGCTTCAGCTCGGCACGGGCACCTTCCATCAGGCGGGCGATTTCAGCCTGCACGCTGGCGTTGGGCAGATCCAGCTCGGCCTTGGCCACCAGAGCGTCCATCACCGCAGCCTTGTTGCGGGCCAGCAGGCGGAACTTGACTTCGCGCTCCAGGTTCTTCTTGATGTCTGCGCGCAGGCCATCCACAGAGCCGTCGGCAATGCCCAGCGACTTGGCCAGGGCATCGTTCACTTCGGGCAGATGGGCTGCTTCGATCTTCTTCACGGTCACCAGGAAGTCTGCTGTCTTGCCGGCGACGTCCTTGCCATGGTACTCAGCAGGGAATGCCAGAGGGAAGGTCTTGCTTTCGCCCGACTTCATGCCGCGCACGGCGTCTTCGAATTCCTTGAGCATCTGGCCTTCGCCGACCAGGAACTGGAAGTCTTCGGCCTTGCCGCCGTCAAAAGGTTCGCCGTCGATCTTGCCTTCGAAGTCCACCGTGACGCGGTCGCCATCCTCGGCAGGGGTGCCTTGGGCGCGCTGGGCAAAGCTGCGGCGCTGCTTGCGCAGGATGTCCACGGTTTTATCGATGGCAGAGTCGGTCACTTCGGCAGACAGCTTCTCGATTTCCGCGCCGGAAAGGTCGGCAATCTTGACTTCGGGAAACACCTCGAACACGGCGTCAAACGTGACTTGGCCTTCTGGAGCGCCTTCCTTTTCGGTGATGCGGGGCTGGCCGGCAACACGCAGGTTAGCTTCGTTGGCCGCCGTAGCGAAGGCTTCGCCGACCTTGTCGTTCAGCACTTCGTACTGCACCGAATAGCCATAGCGCTGGGCAACCACGTTCATGGGCACCTTGCCGGGACGGAAACCGTCCATCTTCACAGTGCGAGCGAGGCGCTTGAGGCGCGTGTCGACTTCGGTCTGAATCAGGGTGACGGGCAGGCTCAGCGTGATCTTGCGCTCGAGCTTCTCAAGGGTTTCAACAGTAACGGCCATGGCTATTCCTCTTATGAATGTGGATCGTGCTGGCTGCAGCGCAGCAGCGCCGTGTTCCGCAAAGTCTCACAGGGTGGTGCGCGGGGGGGGACTCGAACCCCCACACCATTGCTGGCGTCAGGACCTAAACCTGGTGCGTCTACCAATTTCGCCACCCGCGCGGTTCTACAAACAAACAGGCGGCAACCTGAGCTGCCGCCTGCATGAAATCGGTCAACCTTCTATTTTACCCTGATGCGGGCAGGGTGGGAATCAAACCCCTTCCAGAACTTCCGGCGCGGGCCGTTTGACACGGAACCACGCGGCATACATGGCGGGCAGCGCGAGCAGCGTGAGGACCGTGGCAACGATCAGCCCGCCCATGATGGCTACGGCCATCGGGCCCCAGAACACGCTGCGCGACAACGGGATCATGGCCAGCACAGCCGCCGCGGCCGTCAGCACGATGGGGCGCAAGCGGCGCACCGCCGACTCCACAATCGCATCCCACGCGGGCACGCCCCGCGCCCGGTCCTGCTCGATCTGGTCGATCAAGATCACCGAATTGCGCTGGATCATGCCCATGAGCGCGATCACTCCGAGCAATGCGACAAAACCGAAGGGGCGATTGAGCACGATCAGCGCTGCAGCAACCCCGGCCAGTCCCAGCGGCCCCGTCAGGAACACCAGCATGGCTCGGCTGAAACTGTGCAACTGCAGCATCAGCAGCGTGAAGGTGATGAACAGCATCACTGGCAAACCCGCTGCAATCGAGGCTGAACCCTTGGAGCTTTCCTCCACCGCGCCAGCCACCTCGATGCGATAGCCGCCCTGCCCTGCAGCGCGCCATTTCGCTTCGATCTCCTTGAGGGCCGGCATCAGCGCCGCAGTCACAGTAGCGCCCTGCAGACCCTCAGTGACATCCCCCTGCACGGTGATGGCGTAGTCGCGGTTTTCGCGCCACATCACGCCGGGTTCCCAGGTGAATACGGGCTTGGCAATCTGCGTGAGCGGGATCGACTTGCCTGACGCCGTGGGCAGGTAGGCGTTGGCGATATCGGTGATGGCGTTGCGCTCGTCCTGCGGCTGGCGCAGCACGATGTCGATGAGCTTGTCGCCCTCACGGAACTGCCCCACCTGCGTGCCCGAAAGAATGGTCTTGGACGCCTGCGCGATGGACTGGCTGGTCACGCCCAGGGCGCGCGCCTTGGCCTGATCCACCTCCAGGCGCAGCACCTTCACCGATTCGTTCCAGTTGTCGTTCACGCCCCGCATGTCGGCGTTCTGGCGCAGTTGCGCCTTCACCTCGTCGGCGCGCTCGCGCAGTACGAGCGGGTCCGGCCCCACCACGCGGAATTGAACGGGGTATGGCACTGGCGGCCCGTTGGGCAGCAGCTTGACACGGCCGCGCACCTCGGGGAACTCCTGGGCCAGCAACGCGGGCAGCTTCACGCGCAAGGATTCGCGCAGCTTCAGGTCCTGCGGCAGCAAGATGAACTGCGACACGTTGCTCTGCGGGAACACCTGGTCCAGCGGCAAATAAAAGCGTGGCACGCCCGATCCCACCCAGGTGCTCACAGCTGTCACCCCGGGCTCGGCCAGCAGGCGCTGCTCCACACGTTTGGTGACTTCTTCATTGCCTGCGAAAGAGGTGCCCTCCGGAAACCAGATGTCCACCAAGATTTCAGGCCGGCTGGAATCCGGGAAGAACTGCTGCTGCACCTGGCCCATGCCCACAATACCCAGCGCAAACGTGAGGATGGTGGCACCGATGGTGAGCCAGCGGTGCTGCACACACCAGTCCACCAGTCGGCGAAAGGTGCGGTAGAACGGGCTGTCGAACACTTCGTGCGGGTCTTCCGTGACGCCCTTGCTGGCTTGCGCAGCCAGCACGTGCGGAGGCACCTTGAGCAACAGCGTGCCCAGGTAGGGCACAAAGTACACCGACACGATCCAGCTGAGCACCAGCGCGATCACCGTCACGGCAAAAATCGCGAAGGTGTACTCACCTGTGGTGGACTTGGCCAGGCCGATGGGCAGAAAGCCTGCCGCCGTGATCAGCGTACCCGTGAGCATGGGCATGGCCGTGATCTCGTAGGCAAACGTGGCGGCGCGCACCTTGTCATAGCCCTCTTCAAGCTTGAGCACCATCATCTCCACCGCGATGATGGCGTCGTCCACCAGCAGGCCCAGCGCGATGATGAGCGAGCCCAGCGAGATCTTGTGCAAGCCGATGCCCCAGTACCACATGGCCAGGAACGTGACAGCCAGCACCAGCGGGATGGTGATACCCACCACCAAGCCCGGGCGGGGGTCGATGTACCAGCGCTTCCACAGCGGCTGATTGCCGGGCCGCTTGTGCAGGCCCAGGCTGATGAAGCTCACGGCCAGCACAATGACCACGGCCTCGATCAGCACCTTTACGAACTCGTTCACCGACGTGGACACCGCCTTGGGTTGGTCCTGCACATTCACCAGCTTCACGCCCGCAGGCAGCGTGGTGCCAATGCGGTCGGTGGTCGCATGCAGCGCCTTGCCCAGCGCGATGATGTCGCCACCCTTGGCCATGGAGACCCCCAGGGCAATCACCTCGCGGCCCTGGTGGCGCACCTTGACGGTGGCTGGGTCCACATAGCCGCGCTTGACTTCAGCAATGTCGCCCAGGCGCAGTTGCGCGCCCGAAGGGCCGCGTATCGGCATGGCGCTCAGGTCTTCCACCGCGTTGAACTGGCCCTGCACCCGCACCTGCACCTGGTCCAGCGGGGTCTGTACAGTGCCCGCACTTTCCACCGCGTTCTGCTGGCCCAGCTGCGCCAGCACCTGATTCATGTCCAGGCCCAGTTGCGCCAGGCGCTTTTGCGAAATCTCGATGAAGACTTTTTCGTCCTGCACGCCAAACAGCTCGACCTTGGCCACGTCAGGCACACGCAGCAGTTGCTGACGCACGTCGTCGGCAAACTGCTTGAGCTCGGCGTAGCTGAAGCCTTCTGACTCGAGGGCGTAGATCACACCATACACGTCGCCGAAATCGTCATTGAAGAACGGCCCCTGGATGCCCTGCGGCAAGGTGTAGCGCATGTCGCCCACCTTTTTGCGCACGCTGTACCAGACATTGGCCACGTCGCCGGGCTTGGAGGAGTCCTTGATCTGGAAAATGATCTGCGACTCGCCGGGCTTGGAATAGCTGCGGATCTTGTCGGTGTAGGGCACCTCTTGCAGCGTGCGCTCGATCTTGTCGGTGACCTGCTCGGCCACCTGCTGGGCCGTAGCGCCGGGCCAGTAGGTGCGCACCACCATGGCGCGGAACGTGAACGGCGGGTCTTCGTCCTGCCCCAGCTGGAAGTAGGCCGCAAAGCCCAGGAGCATCAGCACCACCATCAGATAGCGCGTGAGCGCCGGATGGTCGAGCGCCCATTTGGAGAGGTTGAACCCCTCTTTGGGTTGTTGTCGTGTCATGGGTGGCCCCTCAGTTGGCTGCCGAGGCCGGTTTTGCTACCGAATCAGGAGCGGTCTGCGCTTTACTGACGGGCGCTACACCCGTTTTTGGCTGATATACCAAAACTTTTTGCCCGGGGGAAAGCACGTGCACGCCCGTGGCCACGACCTGCATGCCGGGCGTCAGGCCCGCCGCCACCACCGCTTCGTTGCCGTCTGCCGTGGCAATCTGCACGGGCTGCGACTTTACGGTGCTGCTGGCCGGGTCGTACACCCACACGGCGGTGGCCTGACCCTCCTGCCGCAGCGCACTGGTAGGCAGCTTGATGGCCGGGATGCCCGCATGGCTCAGCGCCTTGGGGGTGACATACACGGTGGAGCCCAGCGCCGGCACCTCGGCCCCTTCGATGGACACCTTGACCTGGAAGGTGCGCGTTGCCGCATCGGCACTGGCCGCCACTTCGCGCACGCGGCCTGCCAACGGGGTGCCGCCCGACCAGCCGCGCGCGGCCACTTCAGACCCCACCGCAATCTGCGCCACCTTGTCTTCGGGCACCGCGAACACCACATCGCGCGGGCCATCTTGCGCGATGCGCACCACGGGCGTGCCTGCTGCCACCACCTGGCCGGGCTCTGCGTCGATGCCTGTGACAACGCCGGACACGTCGGCCACCAGGGTGGTGTAGGCGGCCTGGTTGCCCTGGGACGAGAGCTGAGCGCGGGCTTGGTCCAAAGTGGCCTGCGCGGCTTTCAGCGAGGCCTCACGGCGCTCCAGCTCAGCGCCACTGATGAAGTTCTGGTCCTTGAGCGTTTGGTAACGTTTGAGGTCCGCCGCAGCCAGGTCGCGCTGCGTGGTGGCCGACGCCAGCTGCGCACGTGCGGCATCGGCTGCCAGCTGGTAGTCGCGCGGGTCCAGCTGCGCCAGCACCTGTCCCGCCTTCACGCGCTGGCCGAGCTCGGCCTGGCGCTGCACGATCTTGCCCGCCACGCGAAAGCCCAGGCGCGACTCCACCCTGGCTCGCACTTCCCCCGAATACTCCAGGCTGGATTGCAGCGCGCCGACTCCCACCGTGAGCAGCTTGACGGAACGCACAGGCTCCTCAGGCGGTGCTGGGCGAGAGCAGGCGGCCAGCAAAACTGCGGTGGCCAGCACCAGCAGGGCCCGTGAGTGCCGTTGGACGGGCCGCAAAGCGGAGGGTGTGCGCATGGGAGATCCGGTGATGAAAAGAAAGGCTGGAAAGGCGGACAACAGACTCGATGGACCTGTTCAAAGCACAACGCAGGCCAGCAGGCGCTGCAATGCGCATATCTCTGGATTGGGTTCTTGGCCAGCGCCCTTGTCCCTGATTGGCGGACTACGTTCTAATTTAATGACTGACCGGTTAGTAATCTATGAGAAGGCGCCCTGCTTTGTCAAGCGACAATCCTGGTGTGAACGACCAGCCCCGCCCCCTCCCCCCCGCCGCCGCGTCTTCCGCGCCACAGTCGGCCCGCGATGCCGCCACGCCCATTTCAGCGTCCGACGTGGCCAATCCGGCGCAGGCCGCACCGGTCACGCACTACGAGAACTTCCCTGTGGCCTCGGTGCTGTGCCCACCGCACCTGCGCCAACCGATTGCTGCCATCTACGGCTTTGCCCGCACCGCCGATGACATCGCCGACGAGGGCGATGCGCCAGCTGCCAGCCGGTTGGCCGACTTGGCCGCCTACCACGCCGACCTGATGGCTGTCGCCGCAGGCCAGCCACCTTCACCCCGGTGGGCCAATGTGTTTCTGCCCTTGCAGGCCGTGCTACGCAGCCACCAGTTGCCGGTGCCGTTGCTGGCCGATCTGCTGAGCGCCTTTGCTCAGGATGTGGAGAAAACCCGCGACGCCGAGGGTTACGCCGACCGGGACGAGCTGCTGGACTACTGCCGCCGCTCGGCCAACCCGGTGGGCCGGCTACTGCTGCACCTGTACGGCGTGACGGATGCCCAGGCGCTGCAGCAGAGCGACGCCATCTGCACCGCATTGCAGCTCATCAATTTTTGGCAAGACCTGTCCATCGACATCCCCCGAGGCCGCCATTACCTGCCGCGCGGCGACTGCGCCGCCCACGGCGCCTGCCAGGCCGAATTGCTGGCGCTGCAAAGCACGCCAGAAAACGCCCGGCTCATCAACGGCTGTGCCCGCTGGGCCCGCGCCACCATGCAAAGCGGTGCGCCCCTGGTCCACCGCCTGCCAGGGCGGGCGGGATGGGAACTGCGCCTGGTGGTGCAAGGTGGCCTGCGCATCCTCGACAAGGTGGATGCGCTGAAAGGCGCAAGCTTGCACACCCGGCCTCGCCTGCACCCGTGGGACTGGGGAGTGATGGTGTGGCGGGCTATCTGGATGTAATACATCCAGCCATCAGGGTTTCAACCGTTTCCGGATCAGCCACCACCCCAGGCATCTGCGATCTGCAGCACCTCGTGCGCTTAGGGCGCTTAGGGCGCTTAGGGCGCTTAGGGCGCTTAGGGCGCAAAGAAGCCCGCTAGCCCAGCACTTCCAAGAGCCTGTCCACCCCGCCTTCATTGATGGCCACATTCGCGCGCGCGCGCACCACGGGCTTGGCGCGGTAGGCCACCGACAGGCCGGCTACGCCCATCATCGGCAGATCGTTGGCGCCGTCTCCCATGGCAATGGCCTGCGCGGGCTCTATGCCCATCTCCGCGCAGGTGGCCAGCAGCTTGCGCTTTTTCTCCTCGCCATCAACGATGTCGCCCCAGTCCTGGGGCAGCAGGCGCCCAGTCACCCGCCCGTCCACAACTTCGAGCACGTTGGCGCGCACATCGTCCAGGCCCAGGCGTGCCTGCAGCCGGTCGGTGAAGCAGGTGAAGCCCCCCGTTACCAGGATGCAGCGCAGGCCCGCGGCCTTGCACTCTGCGATCAGTTCCGGCACACCGGGGTTC
>JBCNOJ010000233.1:0-7982 GCA_039593925.1 Acidovorax sp. | reverse complement strand
CTTCAAGATGCCGTCCGAGATGGACGAGCGCGACATCATCGTGGTGGACCCGATGCTGGCCACTGGCAACTCGGCTGCAGCCTGCGTGGACCGTCTCAAGAAGCTCAACCCCCGCTCCATCAAGTTCGTCTGCCTGCTGGCTGCGCCCGAAGGCGTGGCCACGCTGCAAAAAGCGCACCCCGATGTGCCCATCTTCACCGCCGCCATCGACCGCGAGCTGAACGACCACGGCTACATCCTGCCGGGCCTGGGGGACGCGGGCGACCGCATCTTTGGCACCAAATAAGCGCACGGCCTTCCGTGCATGCACCAGCCACCCCGAGCCCAGCGCACCGGAGTGGCTTTTTTTGCGCTTCCACACGGCCACGAATTTTTTACCACTTGGTGGCTTTCCTCTGGCAGACTTGCCAGCGGTTTGCTGCCGTGCGGGGAGCCACTGGCGCGCTCCTTGCTTCTGCGAGAGCCTGTTCACCACCTGTTCGATTGTCTGAAGGACCCCCACCATGACCACTCGCCGCATCTTCACCGGACGCCTGCTCTGCACCTCCATGGCCCTTTCGGCCGCCATGGCACTCGCCCCCTCGCTGGCCACCGCGCAGTCCAAGCTCAAGGTCGCGGCGGTCTACACGGTGCCTTTTGAGCAGCAATGGGTCAGCCGCATCCACAAAGCCCTCAAGGCCGCCGAAGCACGCGGCGAGATCGAATACAAGGCCAGCGAAAACGTCAGCAACGCCGACTACGAACGCGTGATGCGCGAGTACGCCACGGGTGGCAACCAGCTCATCGTGGGCGAAGCGTTCGCGGTGGAAGCCGCCGCCCGCAAGGTGGCCAAGGACTTCCCCAAGACGTCCTTCCTGCTCGGCTCGTCGGGCAAGCCGCAGGCGCCCAACTTCAGCGTGTTCGACAACTACATCCAGGAGCCCGCCTATCTCAGCGGCATGGTGGCTGGCGGGATGACCAAGACCAACAAGATCGGCATGGTCGGCGGCTTCCCCATTCCTGAGGTCAACCGCCTGATGCACGCCTTCATGGCCGGTGCCAAAGAGACCAACCCCAAGGTCGAGTTCACCATCACCTTCATCAACAGCTGGTTTGATCCACCCAAGGCCAAGGAAGCCACCTTTGCCATGATCGACAAGGGTGCCGACGTGCTCTACGCCGAGCGCTTTGGCGTGAGCGACGCGGCCAAGGAAAAAGGCAAGCTCGCCATCGGCAACGTGATCAACACACAAGAGCAGTACCCCGACACCGTGGTGGCATCGGCCCTGTGGCACATGGAGCCCAGCATCGACCGCGCACTCAAGCTGGTCAAGGAAGGCAAGTTCACCGCCGAGGACTACGGCCCGTACTCGATGATGAAGCACAAGGGCTCTGAACTCGCGCCCCTGGGCACGTTCGAGAAGAAGGTGCCCGCAGATATCGTGGCCAAGGTCAAGGCGAAAGAGGCCGACATCCTGGGGGGCAAGTTCACCGTGAAGGTGGACGACAGCCAGCCCAAATCAACGGCCAAGTAAGTACCGGAGCAGCGGGTTCCGCGCCCGCTCCCAGAGTTCCTGTGCACAGGCCACCCCGGCAATGCGGTGGCCTGTTTGTTTTTCAAGCGCTGACTTCGCGCACCGCTGTTTCCTTTCACAAGGCACCCCTCCCATGAAATTCCTTCCCGCCTCCAAGTCTTCCCTGATCTCCCGGTGCGCACGCCTGCTGGGCGCCCTCACCCTCGCCGCCGTGGTCGCAGGCTGCGCCGCCACTGTGCCCGGCAAGACGGCAGTGCGGCTGGACGACACCCCGCGCATCGCCGTCATCTCCGCCTTTGCGCCGGAGTTGACGGTGCTGCTGCCCCAGGTGCAACAGCCCGCCAAACACAGCATCAACGGCGTCGAATTCACCACCGGCATGCTCGAAGGCAAGCCTGTGGTCGTGTTCCTCTCTGGCATCAGCATGACCAACGCGGCGATGAACACGCAGCTCGTGCTGGACCGCTTCAACGTGAGCCACGTCGTCTTCAGCGGCATTGCAGGCGGCGTGAACCCAGGCCTGCACATCGGCGACGTGACGGTGCCCGCGCAGTGGGGCCAATACATGGAATGGTTAATGGCGCGCGAAGACAAGCCCGGCCAATACGCCGCCCCAGCCTGGATGAAAAGCGAGCTGACCATGCCCGCCTTCGGCATGATGCACCCGCGCCCTGTGGAGGTACGTTCTGCCACCAACCCCAAGCTGACGAAGAAGTTCTGGTTTGAAGCCGACCCGAAGATGCTGGCCACTGCCCGCAGCCTGCAGAACGTGGGCCTGGAGCACTGCCTGGCGGCCAACTGCCTGAAGCAGCGCCCGCAACTGGTGGTGGGCGGCAACGGTGTCTCGGGCCAGGCGTTTGTGGACAACAAGGCCTTCCGCGAATACGCGTTCAAGACCTTCGAGGCCAACGTGCTCGACATGGAAACCGCCGCCACGGCCATGGTGGCGCACAGCAACGGCGTGCCTTACATCGCGTTCCGCTCGCTGAGCGACCTGGCCGGTGGTGGCGAGGGCGAAAACGAAATGGGGACCTTCATGGGCTTGGCGGCGGCCAATTCGGCCAAGGTGTTGCGGGCGTTTCTGGCGGCCTGGAAGTAAATGCGATGGACTGGCACTCAGTGCGGCAAATCGAAGGTGACGCATCCGCGCCTGCGCCGCGGCTCAGTGCTCGTCAAATGGAACCTGTCAGTGCGCTAATCGAGAGAGGCCGCAGGCTCCAGCACTTTGAGGGCCTTGTCAGAACGACAGGCGCTGAGCGGCAGGGCGCGCGATCGGGTGATTTCGAGAACGGTCTGGCTGCCTGCGTCAAATCGTCCGGTCAGGCACGCGCAGCCATACCCGTAGCTGCCGACGCCAGTACGGACCCTTTTGCTGGCCGGGAAGCTGGGCCACTGCCCCTGCGCCTGATGCCCGCCCTGCTGCGCTACAGACCAGCTGCCACCTGCATCCAGCAGATCGGCATTGCCAGGGGATGGATTGTCGAACCAGCCGCACCGGGTAGATGCGGTCAGCTGGCGCACCGGAGGTTCAACACCTACGGCGGCCGTGGCTGTGAACATGCACAACAGCAGCAAGCAGCGCCGAATGGGTATCAGAGTAGCGTGGAAGACCATGATGGCGATGCAGTGTGGCACATCGGGCACCGCCCATCGCCGCAACCCACACACACTCCTGCGCGAGTTTGAATCTTCGTTTCTAACGCTTCAGCTCCACGCACCGCCATAGCCTCACTATGTCCAATGTCGTCCTGCATTTGAAAAGCATCACCAAACGCTTCGGCAAGCTGGTCGCCAACGATGGCATCAGCCTCACGCTGGAGCGCGGCGAGGTGCTGGCCCTGCTGGGCGAGAACGGCGCGGGCAAATCCACGCTGATGTCCATCCTGTTCGGGCACTACGTGGCCGATGAAGGCAGCATCGAAGTCTTTGGCCAGCCCCTGCCACCCGGCCAGCCGCGCGCGGCGCTGGCGGCGGGCATTGGCATGGTGCACCAGCACTTCACGCTGGCCGACAACCTCACGGTGCTGGACAACGTGCTGCTGGGCAGCGAGCCGCTGTGGCAGCCGTTCTCGCGCCGCAGCGAGGCACGCGCCAAGCTGCTGGCCGTGTCTCAGCAGTTTGGCCTGCCCGTCAGCCCCGATGCGAAGGTCGGCAGCCTCTCGGTGGGCGAACGCCAGCGCGTCGAAATTTTGAAAGCCCTCTATCGCGGCGCCCGCATCCTCATCCTGGACGAACCCACCGCCGTGCTCACGCCGCAGGAGAGCGAGGCGCTGTTCGGTACCCTGGCGCAGATGGTGGCGCAGGGCCTGTCCATCATCTTCATCAGCCACAAGCTGGGCGAGGTGCTGCGCGTATCGCACCGCGTGGCCGTGCTGCGCCAGGGCAAGCTGGTGGCCGAGGCACCAGCGCAAGGCACCACGCAGGGGCAACTGGCGCAATGGATGGTGGGCCATGCGATTGAGGCGGCCGAGCGCCGACCTGCCAAGAATGTGGGCGAGCCCATCTGCACCCTGACCAACGTCAGCACTGCGCCCACCGGGCGCGACCGGCTGAATGATGTATCCCTGATCCTGCGCGCGGGCGAGATCGTGGCGATTGCAGGCGTCAGCGGCAACGGCCAAGTGGCGCTGGCCGACCTGCTTTGCGGCGTGCGCAGCGTCAGCACCGGCCAGGTCACGCTGCGTGGCGAGCCGCTGCAAGCCCGCCCTGCCTGGCTGGTCAGCCAAGGCGTGGCCCGCATCCCCGAAGACCGCCACGCCGTGGGCGTGGTGGGTGACCTGCCCGTGTGGGAGAACGCTGTAGCCGAACGCCTGCGCGGCCCTTGGTTTGCGCACCCGTGGTTCAGCGCCTTTTGGGTCAAACGCCGGGCTGCGCGCCAGCACGCAAAGCGCGTGGCCGAGACGTTTGACGTGCGTGGCGGCGGAGCCGATGCGCCTGCGCGGTCGCTGTCGGGCGGCAACATGCAAAAGCTCATTCTGGGACGTGCACTGATGCCGCCACAGGACGCCGCAGGCAACGCCGCACCTGCGCCCCAACTCATCGTCGCGCACCAGCCGACCTGGGGGCTGGACATTGGCGCGGTGACGTTTGTGCAGCAGCAGCTTATTAACGCGCGCGACAGTGGTGCTGCCGTATTGCTGATCTCCGACGACCTGGACGAAGTGCTCGCGCTGGGTGACCGGGTGGCGGTGATGCATGACGGGCACCTGAGTGACGCGAAGCCTGCGGAAGAGTGGACGCGTGAGGCTGTTGGTCTCGCCATGGCTGGGGCGAGTTGACTATGGCGGCCAAGACTATTGAATGGGATTCCAGAAGAACGCGAGCGCTGCTTGAAGCCAAGTTTGGTGTTTCCTACACGCTAGTCGTTATCAGGCACTTTTGGGCTGTTGTACAGCGGTTGAACTTCGCCTCAGACCGAATTGCCTCTGCAAGAACATTTCTCTCCACCGACATCGCTGCGATAGCTGATTTGGACGAACTAGGTTTTGCCATGTTTGGCGCATCTGAATTGCAAGACGACTTCAACGATGCTCTGTACAACATTCGCAGAGAGTTGGTTGGTGCACTCCACGACATTCACTGCACGCTCGATTGTTTGGCCAAAGGAGTTGCAAAGATTGCCAAAAAGGATTTGCATTCGAGACCACTGAGGTATTCATGGCAAATCCGGGATCAACTGATCACTCAAGGAATCCCTTTGTCTCAAGCCATTACGAGCATTTCACAAGACCCAGTGTTCAAGCATTTGAGCGAACTCAGTAACGAGTCAAAACACTCAGCGGTGATATCCGCTCCGCTCTCTCTTTCCGCTGATGACTACAAGATCGTTTTTGACCCAGTTGCCCCATTCCCTTGCGTCGAAGCTTTTACGTTCTTGGAATCCGCGATTGATCTTGTTATTGGGCAACTGAAAGTTGCTGGCGAAGAAATCAATCAATATTTAGAGGCTCTTCCCAATGCGGCTTGAAAAACGCAACCACACCTCCCCCGCCGCCTACGTGCTGGCGCCGGTGGGCGCTGTGGTCTTCACCTTGATCGTCAGCGCTCTGCTGGTGCTGTGGGCCGGTGCTCCGGTGGGGCAAACCTATGCACTGCTGTTGCAAGGCGCGTTCGGCTCGGTGTTCGCGCTGACCGAAACCCTCACCCGCGCCACGCCGCTGATCCTGACCGGGCTGGCCGCCGCCGTGGCCTTTCGCGCGCGGCTGTTCAACATTGGGGCCGAGGGGCAGCTCTATGCCGGGGCGCTGGCCGCAGTGGCCGTGGGCGGCATGCATGGCGGCACGGGGCTGGAATGGTCGCCGTATGTGCTCTTCCCGCTGATGATGCTGGCGGCGGCCCTTGCGGGTGCCGCGCTGCTGCTGGGTCCGGCCCTGATGAAGGCGCGGCTGGGCGTGGATGAGGTGGTCACCACACTGCTGCTCAACTTCATCATGCTGTTGCTGGTGTCGGCCTTGCTGGATGGGCCGATTAAAGACCCGCTGTCCATGGGCTGGCCGCAGAGTGTGGCGCTGCAGGGCGACCTGGAACTCTCCAAGCTGGTGCCGCAGACGCGGCTGCACACGGGGCTGCTCTGGGCTATCTCTCTGGCCGTGATGCTGTGGGCGCTGCTGGCGCGCACGGTGCCGGGGTTTGACATTCGCGCTGCGGGCGCCAATGCGCGGGCTGCCGCGTTTGCGGGTGTGCCGATCACCCGTACCGTCGTGCTGGTCGCCCTGCTGTCGGGTGGGCTGGCCGGGCTGGCGGGCGCCATCGAGGTGGCGGGCCGCACCAGCTACGTGACGCTCGACATGTCGCCCGGCTACGGCTACAGCGGCATCGTGATCGCCATGCTGGCCGGGCTGCACCCGCTGGGCGTGATTGCGGCAGGCACCTTTGTGGCGGGCGTGCTGGTGGGGGCCGACAGCATGAGCCGCGCGGTGGGCGTGCCGACCTACATTGCGGATGTGATCGTGGCGACCTCGCTGATTGCGGTGCTGGTGGCGGGGCTGCTCACGCAATACCGCGTTCGCTGGAAGTGATGGTGAGGGCATCATGAATCACCACCATCAAAATTTCAAGCAAAATTGGCCTCTAGCGCTTATCCAACAAGCGCCAGCAGCTATCAAAATAGAAGTAACCAGCACTGGAGCGAGCACATGACCGAACTGCTCGACATCCTTGCCAACCCCGCCTTCTGGATCGCCACCCTGCGTGTGGCCACGCCGCTCATCCTGGGCACGCTGGGCGTGCTGCTGTGCGAGCGCGCGGGCGTGCTCAATCTGGGCATCGAAGGGATCATGGTGGCGGGGGCATTCACCGGATGGCTCACGGTGTATGCGGGCCATGGGCTGTGGGCCGGTGTGCTGGTGGCGGCACTCACCGGAGCGGTGTTTGGCTTGCTGCACGCCTGGCTCACCGTGGGGCTGGCGCTGTCGCAGCATGTGTCCGGTCTCGGCATCACGCTGCTGGCCACGGCGCTCAGCTATTACGGCTATCGGGTGAGCTTCCCCAAGGTGAATACGCCCCCCACCATCGAGCCCTTTGCGCCGATGGAGTGGCTGGGCATTCCGATCCTCTCAGCCCAGACGCCGCTCACCTTGCTCGCGCTCCTGCTGGTGCCGCTCTTGGCCTGGCTGCTGATGCGCACCCCGCTGGGCCTGGCGGTACGCATGGTGGGCGAGAACCCGCAGGCCGCCGAGGGCCAAGGCATCTCGGTGGCGGCCACGCGCACCGGTGCCATCGTGGCGGGCTCGGCGCTGATGGGCGTGGCGGGCTCGTTCCTCACGTTGTCGGCGTTCAACGCGTTCTTCTTCAACATGATCAACGGGCGCGGCTGGATCTGCGTGGCGCTGGTGGTGTTTGCCTCGTGGAGGCCCGGCAAGGCGCTGCTGGGTGCGCTGCTGTTTGCCTTCTTTGACGCGCTGCAATTGCGCCTGCAGCAGGCGGGCGATGCGTGGCTGCCCTATCAGGTGTATTTGATGCTGCCGTACCTGCTGTCCATCCTGGCGCTGGTGCTGGTGGCCCGCAAGGCGGCTTATCCGCAGGCGCTGATGAAGCCCTATCGCAAGGGAGAGCGCTGACGTGGCGCACCCGCTGCTGCTGCCCGGCACCGTGCTGGCGCGCTGGGAGCACGCCAGCGAAACACCCATCACCACCACCGTGCTGCCCGATGGCTGCCGCGATCTGATCCTGCGGCTGGATACGGACTCCGGCGAGGCAGAGGGCATGGTGACGCCGCTGGACACCCAGGCGCGGCCCGTGCGCACGCTGCGGCCCACGCAGTGGATCGGGTTCCGCTTGCGGCCTGGGGTGCAGGTCGATGAACCGGGGCTGCTGGCCGCTGCCGATGCAGCAAGACGCCCCGGCGGCTGGGATGAGCGGCGCGTGCTGAGTGCGCTGGACGACCATGTGCGGCTGCACCCACGCACCGCAGAGGCGCTGCAGGCACTGCAAGCCTGTGAAGGCGTAGAACATGCCGCCCGCGCGCTC
>JBCNOJ010000232.1:0-7997 GCA_039593925.1 Acidovorax sp. | reverse complement strand
AGCGCCCCCTGTGCGTCGTCGATGTGCTGGTGCAGGAAGTCGACCAGTGCCCCTTCGTGGTTCGACTGGATGGTGGCGATCTCCACGCCCAGTTCGCCCGCGAGGGCAGCGATGCGCGCGTCGATCTGCGCGAGCGTGGTGGTGCCGTAGATGTGTGGCTCCCTGCGGCCGAACAGGTTCAGGTTGGGGCCGTTGAGGACAAGGATTTTCATGGGGATTCTGCGTGGTGGGCCGCTGGTCACTGCTTGCGGATGCGGGCCAGCTCATCGTTGTAGAGCTTGACGATGGCGGGGTCGTACGTGGCGGCGAACTTGTCGATCACGGGCTTCGCGATCTGCTGCATGCGCACCTGCTCGGCTGGCGAGAGTTCGTTGTATTCCATGCCCTTGGCCTTGAGGTCGCCGACTGCCTTTTGCGCCGCAGCGCGGCTCACCTGGCGCTGGTAACCTCGCGCTTCGTTGGCGGCGTCGTTCATCATCTTCTGCTCGGCCGGGCTCAGCTGGTCCCAGAACTTCTTGCTCACCAGCACGATGTTGGCGGCGTATACGTGGTTGGTGGCGCTCACGTACTTCTGCACTTCGAACATCTTGTTTGACAGGATCACCGCAAAAGGGTTTTCCTGGCCGTCCACGGCTTTGGCTTCCAGTGCGCCGTACAGCTCGGCGAACGGCATCGGCACCGGGTTGGCCTTGAAAGCCTTGAAGGTATCGAGAAACACCGGGTTGGGAATCACCCGCAGCTTCAAGCCGTCGAAGTCTTCGGGCTTGGTGATGGGCCGCTTGCTGTTGGTGACATTGCGGAAACCCAGGTCCCAGTAGCCCAGAGCCACCAGGCCCTTCTCAGGCAGCTTGGCGATCAAGGCCTGACCCAGCGGACCGTCCAGCAATGCGTCGGCTTGTTCGTAGTTGGCCACCGAGAACGGAAAGTCCACCAGGCCGAATTCCTTGACGATGCCGGCCAGCGACGTGGTGGCCGGTGCCGACATCTGCTGCACGCCGCCCTGCAAGGCAGATTGCTGCTGCATCTCGTTGCCCAGTTGCGATGCGGGGAACTCCATCACCTTCATCTTGCCGCCGCTTTTGGTGGCCAGCAGTTCAGCGAAACGCTTGACACCAAAGCTCACCGGGTGGTCGGCATTGTTCAAGTGACCGAAGCGGATCACCCGCTCTTGCTGCGCCACGGCAGGGAAGGCCAGCAGAAGGGACAGGCTGGCGGTGGCCAGGATGCGAGCGGTAGTTTTCACGAAACATCTCCAATGAAGTGACGGGGGACCGCACCTGGGCATGGCCATGCCTTTCAGGTGCAGAGGAATATGGAGCGAATCGTAGAAAAAAGTGGAAAGTGTTTCCATAGTAGAAACCCTTTAACAACTTTTGGTACATTGACGGCGCGCGGAGGCAGAGCCGACCCGAACCCGTCTTAGCGCACCTTTCCCCGCAGAAAGCGACTCACCATGAGCAGCATCCTCGAACGCAGTTTCAAAGTTCTCGAACACCTGGCCCTGCACGCCGAAGGCAAGCCCCTGTCCAGCCTCGCTTCGGAGCTGGACATGCCCCTGAGCGCCACGCACCGGCTGCTGGCCGAACTGGTGCGCTACGGCTATGTGCGACAGGACCAGAGCCAAGGCAACTACATGCTCACCATCAAGCTGGTTTCGCTGGGCTTGGGTTTCCTGAGCGCCAGCGGCATCGTGGACATTGCTCAGCCGCTGCTGGACCGGCTAGCCATCGAATCCGGCGAGCTGGTGCGGCTGGCCGTGGTGGACGGCGACGAGCTGACCTTTGTGGCCAAAGCGCAGGGCGCCTTGCGCGGCCTGCGCTACGACCCGGACATGGGGCTTTCGGTGAATCTGTCGTGCAGCTCGGCAGGCCACGCATGGCTGTCCACCATGAGCGACGAGGAAGCACTGGCGCTGGTGGCCAAGCAAGGTTTCGGCAAACCGGAAGACTACGGACCGAATGCGCCCACCACCGTCACCGCCGTGCTGGACTATTTGAACGCTGCCCGGCGGCGCGGCTTCAGCACCATCGTCGAAGTGTTTGCCCCCGCCATGACGGCCATGGCTGCGCCAGTGCGCCGTGGCAACGGCACGGTCATCGGTGTGGTGACGATTGCAGGCCCCATGGTGCGGCTGACGGAAGAGCGCATGCAGGCCCTCGGCCCTGCCCTCCTCAACACCACCCACGAACTCGCCATGGCCAGCGGTGGTTCGGCTTTGCTGCGAAAGCGCGGTTGACCGAGTTGGGGGGACTGCGTCGCGTGCACGCGCCCCTCGCAGGCGCTCCCTTGTGCGTCAGACGCTGTCTCGGTCTTCCATGCGGTTGCCCCACGTGCCAACGTTGGCGGCTTGAAGCAATGGCGAGGCATCGCCCGCCACCGCCAGCTCTTGTGCTGCCGCCAGCAGGGCTGGGCCGAACTGGGCCATGGCGCTTTGCGTGAGGCGCAGCGACGGGCCAGCGATGACGAGCACCCCGGTGGCCGCTTCTCCAGCGCGGCGCACGGGCGCGGCCATGGAGCTCATTCCGGCGGCATACATGTCCTGGATGAGGCTGTACCCGCGTTGCCGATGGCTTTCGAGCAGCGCCGCCAGCTCTTTCAAAGACCGTGGTGCATTGGGGCCGAACTGGTGCGGACTGCCCAAGCCCTGGCGGCTGACGCAAGCGATGGCTTGGTCTTCAGGCAGAGTCATCAGCCAGGCGTGGCCGGCTGCGCTGCACGACAGGCGCAGGTCGATCCCCATGTCCGGGTCGTACAACAGGCCGGACTTGGCACCCTGCGCCTTGGCTACCAACGTCAGGCGCTCGCCATCAACGATGGCCAGGCGCACCAGTTCGCCCGTGGCTTGGGCCAGCCGATTGATGACGGGCTGCGCAATGTCGACCACGCCGGACTTGCTGAGGAAGCTCAAGCCCATAGACGCCAGCTTGGTGGTCAGCGCGTAGTCGCCCTTTTGCGGCATCTGCCGCACGTAGCCGTACTGGATCAACTCCTGCAGCGTGCGGTGGCAACCGCTGCGCACCTGGTTCAGATCGGTGGCTATGCGCACCAGCGCCACACCGTCGGGATGGTCCACGAGGTATTCGAGGATCGCCAGTGACTTTTCCATCGCTCCACTCATTCACGACGCTCCGTGTGCCTTTGAGAAGCGGCCATTCTATCCATTCAAAATTTGAAAGATGTGCAAATTTTGAATGACGTTCACAAATTCATATACTGCGCCGGTTTTCGCTCGGTGGTCTGCAACCGCCATCGGGCGAAATCACCTCACCCATCAATGACAGCGCCCCCTCCTAAAAGAAAGGTATCGAGATGAAGACAACGCAGTCCCTGATTCGCCGCACCCTGCTGGGCGCTGTTTGTGCTGCTGCCTGGCTGGCGTGTGTGCCGGCCGCGTTGGCGCAGGACGTGAAAGAACGCAACCTGAAATTCGCTTTCAGCCTGGCCAAGGACCACCCACTGGGCCAGGGCGCGCAGAAGTTTGCCGATCTGGTGGCGCAAAAGAGCGGAGGCAAGATCAAGGTCTCGCTGTTCCCCAATGCCGTTCTGGGCGGCGACCCCCAGAACCTTTCGGCCGTGCGCGGTGGCACGCTCGACTTCACGTCCATGGCCACCGGCCTTCTGGCCGGGATCGACAAGCAGTTCATGGTGTTCGACTTCCCGTTCCTCTTCAACAACGCGCAGGAGGCCTATGCACTCTCGGACGGCCCTGTGGGCACCCAGCTGCTGAACGGGCTTTCTGCGCATGGTCTGGTTGGCCTGGGCATCTGGGATCTGGGCTTTCGCCACATGACGAACAGCAAGCGCCCCATCGGCAAGATCGAAGACCTGCAAGGGCTGAAGCTGCGCGTGATCGCCTCACCGATTTACATCGACATGTTCAACACGCTGGGCGCCAACCCCGTACCCATGACCTTTGGCGAGGTGTACGGTGCGCTGGAATCCAAGGCCATTGACGGGCAGGACAACCCTGTGGGCGTCATCGAATCGGCCAAGTTTGCAGAAGTGCAGAAGTACCTTTCGCTCACCCGGCACATCTACACCGGCATGCCCTTTTTGATGAGCAAGAAGACGTGGGACGGTATGTCCGCCACGGAGCGCAAGATCATCACCGACGCGGCCAGCGAGGCCAAGGACGAAGAACGCCGCATCTCACAGGCCAAGGAGATCCAGGCGATCGATGGCCTGCGCAAGACCATGCAGGTCAATGAAGTGAGTCCAGCCGAAGTGGCCCGCCTGCGCCAGAAGGTGCAACCCGTGGTCGACAAGTTCGCCAAGGAAGTGGGCGAACCCGTCATACAGCAGGTGACTGCCGAACTGGCCCGCCTGCGCGCGGCCAAGTGAACAGCCCAACTGCCAACAACGTCACCGAGGAACAGCATGGCTCTGCTTGGCAAGGCCGCCATAGCGATGTGGTGGGACATGGCGCCGGACTGGCGCAACGAGTTTGAAGATTGGCACTCGCACGAGCACTTTCCGGAGCGCATGGGCTTGCCGGGCTTTCTTCGCGGATCGCGCTGGCGGGATGCGGCAGGCGGTGAAGGCTTCTTCATCCTGTACGAGCTTGACCGCTACGAGATGCTGACATCCAGCGAGTACCTGGAGCGCCTGAACCACCCCACGCCCTGGTCCACCAAGCTCATGCCGCAGCACCGCAACATGGTGCGCAGCCAGTGCCACGTGCTGTGCAGCGAAGGCAGCGGTCTAGCCCGCTACGCGCTCACCGTGCGGTGCTCTCCTGCCCATGGAGGCGCTGGCGGACTGAGGGCCTATCTGCAAGCCCAATCGGCGGCGTTGGCCATGCGGGCCGGTACCACTGGCGGCCACCTGCTGCAGACGCAAACGCCGGAGCTTGCAGCAACGACCGAGCAGAAGATCCGCGGCGGCGACAAAGCGGCGGACTGGATCTATCTGGTGTGCGGCTACGACCTGGGTGCGCTGGAATCGGCCGCTCAAGGTGTGCTGTCCCCCACCGTGCTGCGCAGTCAGGGGGCGAGTGACGTACCGACCTACGGCACCTATGTGCTGTCTCACACTGCAGAACCCGGCAGCTACAGTCGGCCCACCTAGCCCAAACGCGCGCCGCTGCGAGCGGCGCTGGCGCTTTCCCCGCGGGGGCAGGAACCGCAAAGTGCTCAGGCTGTCTGCGAATCCGGCATGCCAAGTCGCACTGCGCCGCCGAGAGCGTTGCAGCATCAAAACGCGAATTCTTGCGGGGCGAGCAAGCCCCCTGCCCGCCCACGGCGTCTCAGTCCGTGGCCGCCTCAATGCGGTTGCGCCCCGCCTGCTTGGCACGGTACATGGCGCGGTCGGCGCGGCGCAAGAGCTCTTCGGGCGCCTGGTCGCGGTGCGGCACCACGCTGGCCACACCAAAGCTCACGGTCACCACGCCCAGGGGCACGCCTTCGTGCGGCAACGCCAGCGCTTGCAAGGCCTGCTGAATCTGCTGCGCCACGCCCATGGCGGCTGGGGTGTCCGTTTCGGGCAGCAGCACCACAAATTCTTCGCCACCGAAACGCGCAGCGAGGTCACCTTCGCGACGGGCTCCCATTTGCGCGAGAGTGACCGCCAGTGTCTGCAGGCACGCGTCCCCTGCCAAGTGGCCGTAGTGGTCGTTGAAATGCTTGAACAGGTCCACGTCCAACATGATCAACGCCAGGGATGAACGGGCGCGCTGCGCACGCGCCCATTCGTGCGCCAGGGCCGCGTCGAAGTGGCGCCGGTTGGCAATGCCCGTCAGGCCGTCGGTGCTGCTGAGCAGCTGCAACTGGCGGTTCGCTTGCTCCAGGGCCTGGGTGCGCTCTTCCACCAGGGCCTCCAGCACGCGGTGGCGTTCCTTGAGGCTGTCTACCGGGAACACCTCGCCAGGGCGCGCGGCACCGAACGGCATGGACATGCTTACGTGCACGATCTTCCAGTCGCCGCCATCGATGTCTTCGTTGGCGCCTTCCGCCGCGCGCTGGAACACCAGCACCTTGCGTGCAGTCTCGCGCACCGACAGCCCACTGCCATCGGGCAACGGCAAGTGGATGTGAAACAGACCGGTAGCGGCTACCACATCCTTGCCCAGGTCTTGAGGGAACACATCGATGACGTCGACAGTCAGGCGGCCGGGCACCTGGTCGAAGTCGCGCCGCATCACATCCGCCCATTCGCTGCGGCTCTTCACCAACTGGTCACCGCTGCTTGAGAAGCCGCTGAAGTTCTCGCTGAACCGCGTGATCAGCCGTGCATCGCGCGCGGCATACATCGCGATGTATTCATCGAACAGCAGGCGTATCAGACGCTGGCGTTGCGGTGACATGGGCGCATTCCTTTCGGCAGCGGGCTCAACGGGGTCGCAGGCTTGGCGCAGCTTGCGTGTTGCCGCTCCGATGAATGTAGCACCGCAGGTCTGTCCAACAAGGGCCGGCATGGCACTGCCACCCTTTGACCTGCCGGGCTTTCAGCGGTTGCCAGCCGCGGGCGGCGCAAACAGCGCCAGCGTGTTGTGGCCCAACGCGCCTTCAATATCCAGCATGCGCACCTTGGTAGCGGCACCGCCACCCGCAGAAAACCCGCCCGTCTTGCCGCCCGCTGCCAGCACGCGGTGGCATGGGACCACCGGCGCAAACGGATTGAGCCCCAGTGCCTGCCCCACTGCGCGAGATAGACCGATGCTGCCCAGCTCCAGCGCTACCTCGCCATAAGTGCGCGTGTGCCCGGGCGGAATGGCGCGCGCGATGGCATACATCTGCTGGTGAAACGGCGAGATGCGGGCCATGTCCAGCCGGACTTCGCGCAGGTCCCGGGGTTGTCCCGCAAGCAGCGCCTGGATGCCCTCGATGGCGTTGCGCACCTGCGCCGGGGCCTCGGTCACCACAGCGCAGTGCCGGTTCTCGCGCAGCATGCGCATGCGGGTGGTGCTGGTGTCCGACTCCGGCAATTGCACCGCCACGATGCCAGCGGGCCCCCAGGCGATACCGCAGGTGCCGATGGTGGTATCGAACAGGGTATGACCGCAATCGGCAGAACCGGAAGCAGATGCGGTAGGGGTGTTCATTTACTACGATTTTGATAGCTTCTAGCGCATGATGAGTAAGCGCTGGAAGCCAATTTCATTCATATTTTCGAAGCCTAATCCGCACGCAGTGCCGCGCGCAATTGCGCGCCCACTTCCGGTTTGCCAGCGAAGGGGTCGGTGGGGTTGCGGCCCAGCATGATGTCTTCCATGCGCGTCTGCACCGAGGCGATGGCTTTGGGGTGGCTGTAGATGTAGAACTGCCCTTGGGCCGCCGCATCGAACACCTTCTGGGCGACGTCCGCAGCCGTCACCTTGCCGCTGGTCACGGCCTTGTCGGTCATGGCCTGGCCGATGAGTTGGCTCTTGGTGGGCTTGTCGGCGGCCAATTCGCCGGGGCGGTTGCGGTGGCTCTGGCTGATGCCGGTCGGCACGAAGAACGGGCACAGCACACTGGCTGTGACCTGGTCCGTCACCAGCGACAAATCCTGATACAGCGTTTCAGACAGGCTCACCACCGCGTGCTTGCTCACGTTGTAGACGCCCATGTTGGGCGCGTCCACCAGGCCAGCCATGCTGGCGGTGTTGATGATGTGCCCACGCCAGGCGGGGTCGGCCTTGGCGGCGGCAAGCATCATGGGCGTGAACAGGCGCACCCCATGAATGACGCCCCAAACGTTCACGCCCAGCACCCACTCCCAGTCGTGCACCGAGTTCTCCCAGATCAGCCCCGCAGCGCCCACGCCCGCGTTGTTGAAGATCAGGTTTGGCGCTCCAAACCGCTGCAGCACGTCGGTGGCCAGTTGCTCCATCTGGGCAGCGCTGGAGACATCCACCTTGCGCGCCAGCACCTGCACGCCAGCGGCCTGGGCCTCGGCCGCCGCCGCATCCAGGGCATCCTGCTGCACGTCAACCAGCACCAGATTCATGCCCAGCCGGGCGCCTATGCGCGCGCATTCCAGGCCAAAGCCCGAGCCTGCGCCGGTGAGAACGGCGGTTT
>JBCNOJ010000231.1:0-8057 GCA_039593925.1 Acidovorax sp. | reverse complement strand
AGGCCCCGCGCGCCTGGCCGATGACATCACCACCGGCCGCATCCGGCCCGATGCCATCGTGCCGCTGGAAATGCCAGAGCACTACAAAACCGATAGCTGCAAGCGGTTGAGCGAAAAGGATCTAGGGTTGAAAGCATGAAGCAGTTGATTTTCAATAAAGCCCAACTTCTGGAAGAACTCGACATCGTGGAGAACACCCTGCGCGCGCTCATTGAGCAGCGCGGATTCCCCCGCCCGCGCAAGATGGGCGCAAAGCTGTTCTGGCTGATTTCCGAGGTGTCCGATTGGCTGCAAGGCTGCCCATGCGCGTGGGAGCGATCTACTTCAGATTCTTAAAACGTTCGAAAAGGGTTGCGCCGTTTACAAGTTCAAGCCGGTAGGGTATGTGCCGGGCAATTAACGGGTCTTCTTCAATGCGCGGTGCAAAACTCGCCGTCGTGGTAACAATGCCTTTTGTTGCCTGCGGGTCGGACGCCATCACCCCAATCAGAGCGCGGACGTCGTTCGCTGTTACGTGCCGATCAGGGGATAGCGCCTTAACCTGATCGATGATTCGAACGGCCCCCCAGCCCTTTCGAATGGCTATCACATCGCGCCCAAAATCACCGCTGCGCGGCGTCAATATCACTTCGTCGAAACCTGCTCTGTCGTAGGAGGCGGCGACAAGTTCCTCCCACTGGCGCGGATCGAGGGAGCGAAGCAAATCTGGATCTTTTGCAAGAGCCGTTTGAATGGTTCGCCATACAGGCTCCAGGGTAACCACAAGGCTTCCATCTGGCACTTTATCGTATGAAGTCACAACTGCTTGAATCAGAAGCGGGGGAACAGTAGTTACTTCGAAAGAAACAACTGATGCGCTGACTGAGAGCCCTTCACTAGGACCTCCGATGTGAAAACCTGCTTCAACAATCCGTGGCATGTCTATTACTCCCCGCAGGCAAAATCTGCCCATTCCTGCATGATGACAGCCCTTTTCTCCATCATGTCCCCGCGCCGGTACGCAGCTTCTGTTTTCGTATCAATGGTGTGGGCCAAGCAAAGCTCCACCGCGTCGCGCGCGTGCTGCGTCGTTTCCCCGGCCCAATCCCTGAACGTGGAGCGGAACCCGTGCGGCACCGCGTCCATCTTGTGCCTGCGCATCAGCGTGGTGAGCGCCATATCAGACAGCGCGCCCATGCGATTGGATGGGAAAACGTGCTCCACCAGATCGTTGCGCGGCTGCGCCTTAAGAAGTTTCACGGCCTGGCGCGAGAGCGGCACCCGATGCTCCTTGCCAGACTTCATCCTTTCGGGTGGCACCGTCCAAACGGCCGCTTCAATATCCACCTCATCCCACACCATGCCGCGCACCTCGCCCGAGCGGGCGGCCGTCAAAATGAGGAAGCGAAGCGCGCGGGCGCTCTGTCCGTCGATTGCAGTTAGATGGAGATACAAGCCGGGCAGTTGGGCGAATGGCACGGCGGGGTGATGCTGCACCGGCGCCACCTTGTTGGGGTCGGCAAGGATGTGCTCCAACTGCCCGCGCCAGCGTGCCGGGTTGGGTCCAGAGCGGTGCCCGTGGGCGGTTGCCCAGTCCAACACCTGCTCGATACGGCCGCGCAGCCGGGTGGCCGTCTCCGTTTTTGTCTTCCAGATCGGAGACAGTGCACGCAGCACCATGGCTTGGTCAATCTCTGAAACAGGCACCGTGCCGAATTTGGGCGACACATACGTGGCCAGCGTGTTGCGCCACTGCTGGGCGTGTTTGACATTGCGCCACGTGGTTTCGTGCTCGCGGATGAAGGCCTCGGCGGCCTTGTCGAACTCCAGCCGCTGGGCGACGGCCAGGCGCTTCGCTTCGCGCTTGTTCGCGCGGTCAACAAGTGGATCGATACCGGAATCCCGCAGGGCAAGAGCAGCGCGGGCCGCCTCGCGCGCTGCTGCCAATGTGACCGCCGGATAGCTGCCGAGTCCCATCTTTCTGCGATGACGCATGAACAGATAGCGAAACATCCACACACGCGAGCCGCCAATGATCTGCAGATACAGCCCGCTCGCGCCTCCCACTGCGTGCGATCCTTCCAATCGCAGCCTGGAAACTTCCAGAGCTGTCATCTCCATGATTCGCTTTGGCATGCAGTTCTATGGGCCAACCTATGGGCCTAAAAAATTTGAATTGGGCGTGATGAGCGGCTGATTGCCCGCTGCGGAATTGCTGGATATAACACCAGTAGACGCAGCGTAACACGTTGATATATATAGGTCAATATGCCGCGAATAGACGAAAAAAAGCGCCCTTGAAGGCGCTGATTTTTTCGGGGTGGCGGAGACTGTGAGATTCGAACTCACGGACGGTTGCCCGTCGGCAGTTTTCAAGACTGCTGGTTTAAACCACTCACCCAAGTCTCCGGGAGGGAAGGCGCGAATTCTAGCCGACTGACGGCGCTTGTTTTTTCAGCATGCCGCGCGTTTCGATGAAACCGATCACCTCGGTCAGGCCGCTCAGGTTTTTCAGATTGGTCATCACAAACGGCTTCAGGCCTTGGGCATTGGTGCGCATGCGGGTGGTGTCGGCGTGCATCACATCGAGGTTGGCGCCCACGTAGGGGGCCAGATCGGTCTTGTTGATGATGAACAGGTCGCTTTTGGTGATGCCGGGGCCGCCCTTGCGGGGGATTTTTTCGCCAGCGGCCACGTCGATGACGTAGATGGTGAGGTCGCTCAACTCGGGGCTGAAGGTGGCGGCCAGGTTGTCGCCGCCGCTTTCCACGAACACGATGTCGGCGTTGGGGAACTCGCCCAGCATGCGGTCGATGGCTTCGAGGTTGATGGAGCAGTCCTCGCGGATGGCGGTGTGGGGGCAGCCGCCGGTTTCAACGCCCAGAATGCGCTCGGCCGGCAGCGCGCCGCTCACGGTGAGCAGGCGCTGGTCTTCCTTGGTGTAGATATCGTTGGTGATGGCCACCAGGTCGTAGTCATCGCGCATGGCCTTGCACAGCATTTCGAGCAAGGTGGTTTTGCCAGATCCCACGGGGCCGCCAATGCCAACGCGCAGAGGGGGCAGATTTTTGGTGCGGTGGGGAATGTGGTGCAGTGCGTTGTTCATGGCGTTGTTTACTCTCAAATGAATAGCTGCTTGCGCTTGCTGGACAAGCCTCAGGAGCGAAAAAGTCGTGAATACTGCACCTCATGCTGGGCGCTCAGTATGGCCAGCATGGGGGAGAAGGCTTGCCGCTCGCTGTCCTTCAGCGCTGCAGCATGGTCCGCCGCTGCGGGAATGGCGTCGGTCAGACGGGCCAGAATCCGCTGGCCCGCGCTTTGGCCCAGCTGCATGGATTTGAGCGCGGCCTGCACCATGTTCTCGGCCCATCCAAAGGCGTAAGCCAGCAACACTTCGCGCACGCTGGCCTGGTTGATGGAGGCTGCCAGCGCAAACGCCACCGGGTAGGTGGGCGGCAGGGCAGCCAGGTAGTGCACAGCGGGCATCTGGGCTTCGTCGCGCAGGTAGCGGTTGCGCAGCCAGTCGGCCATCGAGCGGCCCATCTGCTCGGCTTGCAGGCGCAGCTCGCTGGTTTCGCGGGTGTGTAGAACCCAATCGTTGAGCTCGCGCACGTGCGCCCAGTCTGCGCACCGCCATGCGCCCACGGCCTTGGCGATGAGGGCCATGTCGCCGCGCGACTGGGTGATGTGCAATTGGTCCAAAAGCCAGTCGCCTACGGCGGCTTCATTGGCCAAACCGGCGTTTTCAATGGCGCTTTCCAGCCCTTCGGAGTACGAGAACCCGCCCACGGGCAGCGCGGGCGAGGCCAGCCACATCAGCTGCAAGAGGCTGGCGGCGGGCAGGGGGGCGGGGCAGGCGTTGAGCACGGTGCGGGCTCGTCAGCGCGTGTGCCGCGCGCAGGCCGCCAGATGGACGCCGCGCGGCGCCGTGGGCTCATCAGCCTGAACGGCGGGAGGAACGTGCAGCACGGGCATGGTGTTCAGTGGTCGTGGTTGCAATGCGGGCCGTGCACGTGGCCCTGGATGACCACGGGGATGGACACGGTGCGCCCTGGGGCAGGCGCCGGAGCTGCGGCGACTGCTGGCGCGTGCATGTGCGAATGGCCGTGATCGTGGGTGTGCCCATGTTCATGGTCATGCCCGTGGTCATGCCCTCCATGATGGTGGTGTCCGCCACCGTGCCCCGCAGCATAGGCACCGCCTTCGGGTTCAAACGCCAGGTTTTGCTCGGTCACGATCAGATGCATGGCGCGCAGCATGTCGGCCAGCACATGGTCGGGTTCGATCTTGAGGTGGTCGGGCTGCAGCTCGATGGGCACATGGCGGTTGCCCAGGTGGTAGGCGGCGCGGGTCAGATCAAACGGCGTGCCGTGGTTTTTGCAGTGGGTGATGACCAACACGGGCTGGGGCGCCGCAATCACGCGGACCATGGAGCCGTCTTCGGCCACCAGCACGTCGCCGCCACGCACCAGCGTGCCGCGGGGCAGAAAGATGCCCAGCTCGCGCCCGGCCGAGTCGGTGGCGGCAAAGCGGCTTTTCTGCCGCACGTCCCAATCCAGCTCGACGGTGGTGGCGCGCTTGAGCAGGACGGGGGCAAGGCCTTGGCCCTGTGAAAGAAGTTTGGAGACCTGGATCATGAAGTGTGGAACCTGTGGAAAGCGCCGCCGGGGCGAATGCGCCATTGTCCGCAATGTGCTGCGTGCAGGCGCCCTTCAGAGGGTGCGGGTCATGAAGCGGCTGTTGGGGTCGGGAACATAGCCGCCAAACGGCGCGCAGTCGGTGAACCCATACCGGCGGTACAGCTGGTACGCAGGCTCAAAAAACGGCTGGCTGCCCGTCTCCAGGCTGATGCGCTGGTAGCCCAGGTCCACCGCCTGGCCCAGAATGTGTTCCAGGATGGCGCGGCCGACGCCCAGGCCGCGCACCGATGCGGCAGAGCGCATGGACTTGAGCTCTGCGTGGTCAGCGCTCAGGTGCTTGAGCGCACCGGTGCCCACAAGCCGTCCCGGCGCGGGTGCCGCGCTGTCTGGCACCCAGGCCGTCCAGAAGCGGATCTCGGGCTGGCGCAACTGGGCCATGTCCAGCGCATGCACGCTTTCTGGCGGCGACGTGGCGCGCATGTCCTGCAGGTGTTCTTCCATGAAGGCGGCGATGCGCGGGTCGCCCAGATCGTCCAAGCGCAGGGAAAGGCTGTCCAGCAGGGAGCTCATCGTGGAGAAAGATTTTCAGAACAGGAAATACCGCTGTGCCATGGGCAGCACGGTGGCCGCCTCGCAGGTCAGCAACTGGCCATCGGCGCGCACGGTGTAGGTCTGCGCGTCCACTTCCATCTTCGGGGTGTAGCTGTTGTGCACCATGTCGCGTTTGCGGATGCCGCGGATGTTGTGCACGGCGGACAACGTCTTGCGCAGGCCGAAGCGCTCGCCAATGCCAGCCGCCAGGCCCGCCTGCGACACAAAGGTGAGCGAGGTCTTGGCGATGGCACCGCCGAACGCGCCGAACATGGGCCGGTAGTGCACGGGCTGGGGCGTGGGGATGGAGGCGTTGGGGTCGCCCATCGCAGCCATGGCAATCAGTCCGCCTTTCAGGATGAGCGCAGGTTTGACGCCGAAGAACGCGGGCTTCCAGATCACGATGTCGGCCCACTTGCCGACTTCGAGCGAGCCCACCTCGTGGGCGATGCCGTGGGCAATGGCGGGGTTGATGGTGTACTTGGCCACGTAGCGCTTGATGCGCGTGTTGTCGTTTCGGGCGCTGTCGCCCTGCAGGCTTCCACGCTGCACTTTCATCTTGTGCGCCGTCTGCCAGGTGCGCAGGATGACCTCGCCCACGCGGCCCATGGCCTGGCTGTCGCTCGACATCATGCTGATGGCACCCAGGTCGTGCAGGATGTCTTCGGCGGCGATGGTCTCCTTGCGGATGCGGCTTTCGGCAAAGGCCAGGTCTTCGGCAATGCTCGCGTCGAGGTGGTGGCACACCATCAGCATGTCCACGTGCTCGTCCAGCGTGTTCTGCGTGTACGGCATGGTGGGGTTGGTGGACGAGGGCAGAAAGTTGTCCTCGCCCACCACACGCAGGATGTCGGGGGCGTGCCCGCCGCCCGCGCCTTCGGTGTGGAATGCGCAGATGCCGCGCCCGCCCACGGCAGCGATGGTGTTCTCCACAAAACCCGATTCGTTGAGCGTGTCGCTGTGGATGGCGACCTGCGTGTCGGTAGCTTCTGCCACGTCCAGGCAGTTGCTGATGGCCGAGGGCGTGGTGCCCCAGTCTTCGTGCAGCTTGAGGCCAATGGCGCCCGCGTTGATCTGCTCGTGCAGCGCATCGGGCAGGCTGGCGTTGCCCTTGCCCAGAAAGCCCAGGTTCATGGGGAACGCATCGGCAGCCTGCAGCATGCGCTCCATGTTGAAGGGGCCGGACGTGCAGGTCGTGGCCAGCGTGCCGGTGGCGGGGCCGGTGCCGCCGCCCAGCATGGTGGTCACGCCGCTGGCCAGGGCCTCTTCGATCTGCTGCGGGCAGATGAAGTGGATGTGGCTGTCGATGCCGCCCGCAGTGACGATGTTGCCTTCGCAGCTGATGACCTCGGTGCCGGGGCCGATGACGATGTCCACGCCCGGTTGCGTGTCGGGGTTGCCTGCCTTGCCGATGGCGGCGATGCGGCCGGCTTTGAGGCCGATGTCGGCCTTGAAGATGCCGCTGTGGTCGATGACCAGGGCGTTGGTCAGCACCGTGTCCACCGCGCCCTGGGCGTTGCTGCGCTGGCTTTGCGCCATGCCGTCGCGAATGGTTTTGCCGCCGCCGAACTTCACCTCTTCGCCGTAGCTGCCCGCGCGCAGGGTGTGGTCGGCCTCGACTTCGAGGATCAGTTCGGTGTCGGCCAGGCGCAGTCGGTCGCCCACGGTGGGGCCGAACATCTCGGCGTAGGCGCGTCGTCCAATGGTTGCCATGGTGGGGGTGCTCCGCGAGAACAGGTAACTATTATTTTGATAGCTGCTGGCGCTTGATCAGTAAGCGCTAGAGGCCAATTTGGCTATAAGTCGATTTACAAAGCACCCTGTGTGAGGCCTTGGAACCCGTACACCTGGCGGTCGCCCGCGTAGTCCACCAGCTCCACGGTGCGCTCCTGGCCGGGCTCAAAACGCACGGCGGTGCCCGATGCAATGTTCAGCCGCATGCCGCGCGCTGCGGCGCGGTCAAAGCCCAGCGCGTTGTTGGTCTCGGCAAAGTGGTAGTGCGAGCCGACCTGGATGGGCCGGTCGCCGGTGTTGCGCACCACCAGCGTCAGGGTGCGGCGGCCGGTGTTGAGCAGGTGTTCACCGGGTTCGGTGAAAAGTTCGCCGGGGATCATGAAATCTCCTTGGAGGGAAGGCTCAGGTCATTTGCGCCAGCAGCACGCCGCCGAACGCTGCAACACCTGCGCCAGCAGCGCGGGCCACCCACACATGGCGGTGGCGCAGCGCCCAGCCAGCGGCCAGCCCTGCGCTGTGCAGCAGCACAGTAGCGGTCAGCATGCCCGCCAGGGTTTGCCAGGCACTGTCGTCGCCCGCCAGTTCGTAGCCGTGTGCCACGCCGTGGAACACCGCAAATACGCCGACCACCAGTGCCGCCACCACGCCTGGCACGCGCAAGCGCGACACCACGAGCAGGCCGGTAACGAGAAGCGACGCCGCAATCATCGGCTCCACCGCGGGCAGTGCCACGCCCTGCAGGCCCAGCACGGCGCCCACCAGCAGCATGGCCGCAAAGCCCACGGGGCCCCACAGCAGATCGCGCCCGGCGCTGCGGGCGGCCAGGGCGCTCCACAGGCCTACGGCCACCATGGCGGCCAGGTGGTCCAGACCGAACAGGGGGTGGGCAAAGCCGCTCAGAAAGCTGTTGTGGATGTGGGATTCAGCACCGGTATGGGCGCTTGCGCTTGTGCTGATTGCGCTGGTAGCTATGAAAAGAAGAGCGGCTGTGTGGCGATGTGAAAGGACGATGCGCATGGGGGCTCCACAGAGAGAAGGGGGAAAGGGGTCAGACGATGGGCTGGTGCACAGTGACGAGCTTGGTGCCGTCGGGGAAGGTGGCCTCGACCTGGA
>JBCNOJ010000230.1:0-8099 GCA_039593925.1 Acidovorax sp. | reverse complement strand
CGGCGCTGTATGGCGGCTCGCAAAACCTGCTGCACTACACGCTGTCGCGATTCGGCATCGAGACCACGTTCGTCAAGCCCGGCGACATCGACGGCTGGCGCGCTGCAGTGCGCCCCCACACCAAGCTGTTCTTTGGCGAGACGGTGGGCAACCCCGGCCTGGATGTGCTGGACATCCCCACCGTGTCGTCCATCGCGCACGAAGCAGGTGTGCCGCTGCTGGTGGACTCCACCCTCACCTCGCCCTGGCTCATCAAGCCGTTTGAACATGGCGCGGACCTGGTCTACCACTCGGCCACCAAATTCCTCTCGGGCCACGGCACGGTGGTGGGTGGCATCGTGGTGGATGGCGGCAGCTTTGACTGGGACGGCCCGAAGTCGGCTGGCAAGTTTGCCGAGCTGACACAGCCCTACGACGGCTTTCACAATATGGTGTTCACCGAAGAGAGCACCGTGGGCGCCTTTTTGTTGCGCGCGCGGCGCGAGGGCCTGCGCGACTTTGGCGCCTGCATGAGCCCGCACACGGCCTGGCTCATCCTGCAAGGCATCGAGACCCTGCCGCTGCGCATGGCGCAGCACGTGCGCAATACCGAAAAGGTGGTGGAGTTTCTGGCCGCACAGCCCTTTGTATCGCGCGTGGGCCACCCGTTGCTGGCGTCTCACCCCAGCCACGCCTTGGCGCAAAAGCTGCTGCCACTCGGTGCGGGCTCGGTGTTCAGCTTTGACCTCAAGGGCAACCGCGAGCAGGGCAAGAAATTCATCGAAACGCTCAAGGTCTTCAGCCACCTGGCCAACGTGGGCGACTGCCGCAGCCTGGTGATTCACCCGGCCAGCACCACGCACTTCCGCATGAGCGACGAGGCGCTGGCGGGCGCGGGCATCAGCCAGGGCACGATACGCCTGTCCATCGGCCTCGAAGACGCCGACGACCTGATCGACGACCTCAAGCGCGCGCTGAAAGCTGCCGAGAAAGCGGGGGCCTGACCTATGCACATCCAAGTCAACAACGCCGCCATCTACTGCTACACCGGCGGCAAGGCATTTGACGCCGCCAAACCGACCGTGGTGTTCATCCACGGCGTGCTCAACGACCACAGCGTGTGGGCCCTGCAAAGCCGCTACATGGCCAACCACGGCTGGAACGTGCTGGCCATCGACCTGCCCGGCCACTGCCGCAGCGGCGGCGATGCCCCTGCCACGGTGGAGCAAGGCGCAGACTTCATCGGCGCGCTGCTGGACGCCGCAGGCGTGCAGCGCGCAGCACTGGTGGGCCACAGCTGGGGGTCCCTCATTGCCATGGAAGCCGCTGCGCGGCTCAAGGACCGCATCAGCCATCTGGTGCTGGTGGGCACGGCCTTCCCGATGAAGGTGTCGCCCGCACTCATCGAGGCCTCGCAGACCGACCCGGAGAAGGCGATGCGCATGGTCAATGTGTTCTCGCGCAACACCCTGTCTGCACCTCCGTCTGCCCTGGGCCCCGGCACCTGGGTGTTTGGGGCGGGGATGGCGCTGGGGCGCAAGGTGCTGCGCAGCAACCCGCAGGTCAATGTGTTCCACCGGGGTTTTGTGGCCTGCGACAGCTATGCGGGCGGCGAAGCCGCGATGGCAGCGCTGACCTGCCCCGTGCTGTTTGCGCTCGGCAGCCAGGACCAGATGACGCCGCCCAAGGCGGCGCAGGGCCTGCTCGGTGCCGCACGCGCAGCGGGCAAGACCGTGCAGTTGGCCCACCTGCCTGTGGGCCACAACCAGATGACCGAGGCGCCCGAAGAAACCTTGTTTGCGCTGCGCGACTTTCTGGCGCGGTGAGTGAGGCGGACCCAACAGACGCGATGTGCGCGTTATCAATTTGATAGCATCTAGCGCTTGATGGGTAAGCGCTAGATGCCAATTTGACTCAAATCTTGCCGGGTGAGGCGGCGCTGCGCAGTAGGGAGCGGCCCGATCCGGCCCGATGTAGCCCTATTCGGCCGAATGTCGTGCATGCGACGGAGTGCACCGGCCGGCAGCTCTAGACTGTTCCTTCGACCGTGGGCCGCACACAGCGCCCCGGCCGCTAGGGATGTCCTGCATCACTCCCTGCGGTCTGTGGTAACACGGCCTCGGGCAGTCCGCTGCGTTGCTTTTCTTGCCAATAGCGGGGCTATTGGCTGCAAAAAGACGCCTTGCGGTCTATCCCGATCCGCGCTACCACCGACTCGCGAGGGTGATGCAGGACATCCCTAGATCCTGGACCACAGGACACCACCGGGCACAAGGAGACAACACCATGGACATGAGCACGCCCCACGCGCCACAGGCGACTGCCGAAAGCACACCCGACCCGCGGGCCTTCAAGCGCTTTGCGGACTTCTATCCGTTCTACCTCACCGAGCACAACAACCGCACCTGCAGGCGCCTGCATTTTGTGGGTTCCACCCTCAGCTTGGTTTTCCTAGCCATGCTGATCGTCACCGGCAAGCCCCAATACCTGCTGTACGGCCTGCTGTGCGGCTATGGTTTCGCCTGGCTCGGCCATTTCGGCTTTGAAAAGAACAGGCCCGCCAGTTTCAAGCGGCCGCTCTACAGCTTCATGGGCGACTGGGTGATGTACAAGGACATCTGGACGGGCAAGGTTCCGTTCTGATTCAGCGGCGGGCTGAGAAGCGCACAGCCCCAACCTTTGCGCTGCATCACGATGCCCTAGCAGCGGCAGGGGCACACTGTCGGCATGCGCGTCCCCGCACCACCGCCCGCCAAGCCGACCAGCCCCCTCACGCGCCCCACGGCAGACACCATCGCCCGGCTGGTGCACGGCTTTTACGCGGACGTGCGACACGATCCACTGCTGGGGCCGGTGTTCGAGCGCGCGCTGCATGGCCAGTGGGACACGCATTTGGAGCGGCTGGTGGAGTTCTGGAGCACCGTAGCGCTGGGCACGCGCAGCTTCAAGGGCGATGTAATCGCCAAACACATGGCACTCACGGGCGTGACGCCCGCGCACTTTGCAACCTGGGTGAGGCTTTGGCAGCTACATACGAGCCGTATGCTCGCGCCCGAGGTAGCGCTGGGCCTGCAGGTGGCTGCGCATGGCATTGCGCACAATCTGTTTCGCGGCTACTTTGGCCACGACCCTGCGTTTGCCACGCCTCGGCACCCCCACAACGGGACTTGATGGCCTGCAGCAGGCAGAGGGCGCTCTACTTGCGCTTGTCGCCGGGCGTGAAGAACAGTGCAACCCCTACCGCAATCAGCGCCACGGGCCACCACACGCGCAGGACCTCCCGCAGGCTGACGTTGATGAGCCCCAGGTTGCTCAGCAGGAAGAATGCGCCCAGAACGACCAGCACGGTCGCTGCAATGTTGCCCTTCATATCGCGTTCCCTCGAAGTTGTCGTAGATGGATTGTGCGCGCGAGATTAAAGCGTGGATGCGTGTTTGCCGACACCTTGAACCCCGCCCATGCGCAGCGGCGCCAACAGGTGCGACAGGCCGTTGTGATCGATCTCGTGCATCAGCGCCAGCAGGCGGCCCAGCTCGCCCTTCGGAAAACCTTCGCGCGCAAACCAGTTCAGGTAGTTGCCGGGCAGATCGGCCAGCACCCTACCCTTGTATTTGCCATAGGGCATCTCGGTGGACACCAGGCGCTGCAATTGCTCGACATCCATCGCCGTGCTTTCAGCCGCCAGCGCGCTTGACCTTGTGGCCCAGCTTCTGCAGCGCGGCCATCACGCGTTCCACGTGGTCGCCCTGCACCTCGATCACACCCTCTTTGACCGTGCCGCCACTGCCGCATGCGGCCTTGAGTTGCTTGCCGAGCTGTTCCAGCGCCGCCGCATCCACGAGCACCCCTTTGACGAGCGTGACCGCCTTGCCGCCGCGGCCCTTGGTTTCGCGCGACACGCGCACGATGCCGTCGCCCGTGGGCAGAGGCTTGTTCTGTCGACAGACGCACTGCGCCACCGGCTGGCGGCAGCCTGGGCACATGCGGCCCGAATCCGTGGAGTAGACCAAGCCACCCAGGTCCGCAAATGACTTCATCGTTTGGAGCTCCCTGCGATCTGGATCTCCTGCTGAAGCAGATGGAAGTTCAAGAGCCGGGTGGCGATCACTGTTTCGGCCAGAAAACACACCAGCGCGAGCAAGAAAGAAACCACGCCGGCGAGAAAGCCCGCCACAGCCAGATGGTTCGCACGAAACTCCGTGGTTTCGCCCAGAAACAGCAAGATGATGGTGATACCGATGAGGAACGCACAGAACGTGAGCAGCGCGATGCAGCCATTGGCCAGGCGCCCCCGCAGCCGCAACTCGGCCAGTTCGGCATAGGCGCGCGCAATGAACTCGGGCTCAGCGTTAGCGCGAGCCCGGTCTTCCACCACTCGGGCGCGGTCGATGATGCGGGCCAGCCGCCCGGCCACGGCGCCGATCATGCCGGAGACGGCAGTGAGCAGAAACACCGGGGCCACAGCCAGCTGGATGCCGTGGGTGATGACGGAGGAATCTAGAGACAAGGCCATGGGCAGAGGGCTTCAGGTAAGAAAGCAGGAAAACGCTGCCGATTATCCTGCCCAGCACCATCGCCCGATAGGTCGGTGGCACCGCAGCGGCGACAATGCGAGCTTGGCTGCCGCCTTGGCGCAGTCCCGTCGCCAGCCCGCTTGACCCCCGCCCGCTCTACGCCCCCATGCCCTTTGCTTCCCTTGGCCTTTCTCCCGCCCTTGCCCACGCTGCAGCCCAGGCAGGCTTCGCTGAGCCCACGCCCGTTCAGGCGGCAGCCATACCGGCCATTCTGGACGGCGCAGACGTGCGTGGTGCGGCGCAGACGGGTTCAGGCAAGACGGCAGCCTTTGCGCTGCCTTTGTTGCAGCTGCTTCAGTTGGGCGCCACAGGAGCCAAGGGCCCACGCCGGACGCGCGCTCTGGTGCTGGTGCCCACCCGCGAGCTTGCCGCCCAGGTGGGCGAAGTGCTGCGCAGCCTGGCGCAGCACCTGCAGCAACAACCCAAGGTGGCCATTGTGTTTGGCGGGGTGTCGATCAACCCGCAGATGATGGGCCTGCGTGGCGGCGCCGACATCGTGGTGGCCACGCCCGGCCGACTGCTGGATCTGGTGGACCACAACGCGCTGCGCCTGTCGACCGTGGCCCACTTGGTGCTGGACGAGGCCGACCGGCTGCTGGACCTGGGGTTCGCCGAAGAACTGCAGCGCGTACTTGCGTTGTTGCCGGCCAAGAGGCAGAACCTGTTCTTTTCAGCCACCTTCCCCGCTGCCGTGCAGGCGCTGGCCGATGGCCTATTGACCAACCCCGTGTGCGTGGAGGTGCCCCACACCCCAGGCAACGAGCCCGCCATCGAGCAGCGCGCCATTGCGGTGGACGCCAGCCGCCGCACGCAATTGCTTCGCCACCTGGTCAAGGAACACAACTGGTCGCGCGTGCTGGTGTTTGTGGCCACGCAGTACGCGGCCGAGCATGTGGCGGAAAAGCTCTACAAGGCCGGCATCTATGCATCGCCCTTCCACGGCGGGCTGAGCCAGGGTGCACGCAACCAGGTGCTGCAGGAGTTCAAGGACGAGCGCTGGCAGGTGGTGGTGACCACCGATTTGGCCGCGCGGGGCATCGACATTGCGCAACTGCCCACAGTGGTCAACTACGACCTGCCGCGCTCGGCGGTGGACTATGTGCACCGCATCGGCCGCACGGGCCGCGCGGGCGAAAGTGGCGTGGCCGTTAGTTTTGTGACGGCCGAGGCCGAGGCCCATTTCCGCCTTATTGAAAAGCGCCAGCACCTGGCCCTGCCGCGCGAACACATTGCAGGCTTTGAGCCCGCCCAGACCACGGCGCCCGCCTCCACAGCGCCGGGCCCCGGTGGCGTCAAGGGCAAGCGGCCCAGCAAGAAAGACAAGCTCCGCGCAGCGGCCGCGGCCGCGGCTGCAGGTGCCGTTGAAGGTGCCAACGACGGCGCGGCACAAAACAAAGGCTCCTGAGCGGAGCCTTGTGCGGTTGAGCCTGCAAGCCGAGTGGGCTCAATCTTCGTCGTCGATATCCTGCGGTGGATGGGGCTCCGGCGCGGCGCCCGCCGGGCGCGGTGTGCGTTTGCCGGTCTTGGCCAGAATCTCGACATAAAACTGGGCTCCCCCTTCGGCCGCCACGCCGTTGATGAGCCCCGTCAGGGCCGAGAGATGCACGGGAGCCGCGTCTTCTTTCGTGCGCCCAAAACGGCAATCGAAATCCCAATAATCAGCGCCTTCTGGCAGGTCGCGTCGGCGTTCGCGTTTGATGTATTTGCGGATTTCGTGCTTGACGGCATCCAGAACGCGGTCGCTGTTCTTGCCTTCGACGTGGAGTGGGAAAGTTTTTCTCATGGGGGATGGTACCGCGCGTGACAGCCAGTGATTCACAGGCGCAAAGCCAAGTGCCACAATGGTGCATTACTTTTGGTTACTGACCGCCGATGCCCCTTGACCTCCGCCTGCTGCAGATGCTGCCAGCAGCTGTGCTCGTCACACACAACGGCGCCATTCGTTTTGCCAACGGCATCAGCGCAGCGCTGCTGGAAGTGTCCAGCCCTGAAAGCCTGATCGGCCGCCAGTCGGGTGAATTTGTTCATCCCATGGACCAGGTGCGATCCACCAACCGCATTCAGCAGGTGGCAGTGGCCGACCAGGCCGGGCGGCCCAACAAACCCGCGGAGTTCCGCATCCGCACCGAACGCGGCAACTTGCGCATGGTGTTGATCAGCAGCGTAGCGATCGACTGGGACGGAGAGCCTGCCGTGCTGATGTGCGCGCTTGACATGACCCACCAGAGCGAGATCGAAGCGCAGCTGCGCGAGAGCGAGCAAAACTTCCGCCGGCTGTTCGACAACATGCAGGACGTGTACTACCGCACCAACGCCCAAGGCGTGGTGCAGCACGTGGGGCCTGGCGTGCGACGCGTGCTGGGCTACGAGCCGCATGAGATCGAGGGCCGCACAGCGGAGTCGTATTACCCGCAGAGCACAGACCGCGATGCGTTCAAGGTCGCCATCCTGGAGCATGGCGAGGTGTCGGATTTTCCGGGCCAGATGGTGCGGCGCGACGGGACCGTGATCGACATCTCCATCAGCAGCCACGCGCTCTACGACCACGCGGGCAATTTTGCGGGGGTGGAAGGCATCTACCGCGATGTGACGCAGCGCAAGAACCTGGAGCGCGAACTGCAGCGGCTGGCCACCACCGACATGCTGACCGGCATGGCCAACCGCAGGGCGTTCCTGGAAGCCGCCGAATCCGCATATGCCCGGTCACGCGCCAACGGCGAGCCGCTGACGCTGATGATGCTGGACCTTGACCATTTCAAAAGCATCAACGACCGGTTTGGGCATTTGGAAGGCGACCGCGCCCTGGTGGCTTTTTCGCAGGCCGTTAAAAGCCATTTGCGCACCACTGACACGGTCGGGCGACTGGGCGGTGAAGAATTTGGTGTGCTGCTGCCGCAGACTGCGTTGGCCGAGGGCATGGAGGTGGCCGCCCGCATCATGGCGGGCATTCAGGCACTGGAGCTGGCCTGCGACACCGGCCAGCTCTACCGCATCACTACCAGCGTAGGGATGGGGGCGTATTGCCAATCTGACCGCAACCTGCGCGACGTGCTTGACCGCGCGGACCAGGCGCTCTATCAGGCCAAACGCCTGGGGCGCAACCAGATTGCAGTGCTTGAGGGTGATGGCGACAAGGCCAGGGGCACACCAAGCACTCCTGGCGCCCCAGGCATCTGAGGATCTGGCGACGCTGGCGGCATCAGTGGCCTGGGTGGCGCGCATTGGCACTGCGCACCCGGTTCAAGCTCGGCCGGTCACAATCGCACAATGACGGCATCGCCCCCCTCTTCTCTTCGCCCCTCGGCAACATCCCCCCGACGCAAGCCCGGCCACCAACCCACGCCCGACAAAGACCAGATTGCGCTGCTGGAGCCGTTCGAGCGACTGGGCACGGACCGCATCCGGTTGGTCTCCACCGCCGGCCAGGCCGACAGCGCCTGCCGGGCTTTGGCCGAGGCCAGCGCCTGGGGCTTCGACACCGAGTCGAAACCCACCTTTGCGAGGGGCGAGGAGTCCGACGGGCCACACATCGTGCAACTGGCCACA
>JBCNOJ010000023.1:0-21516 GCA_039593925.1 Acidovorax sp. | reverse complement strand
TATGGTGTGGGCTACCGCTTCGAAGCGGTGGACACCGCGTCCAAAGGCCCCGACCCACGCGCCTGACGGAGAACAAATTGCCCCATTACGCAGACCGCACGAACCAAAGCGACTCCGGCGTCGATAGCGATAGAAACCATCATCAAAAGCGCAGCGGTGGTCGATGCAGCATGCCCGCGGCCTTGACCACCCCATGGCCCCTGCACGGAGCAGCGGCCCTGGTTGTATTCAGCGTGTGCGCAGGCCTCACCAGCGCCCCCGTGCGTGCCAATCCGGCGGATGCCGCAGCAACAGCGCCACCCCAGGCGGATGAAATCGCCCACACTGTTCAGGAGGGCGACACACTGGAGGGCCTCGCCCGCACCTACTTGGCAGCCCCGCGGCAATGGCCGCTGCTGCAGGCGCGCAACAAGGTGGCCAACCCCCGTCGGCTGCAGCCCGGCTCTGTGATCTGGATTCCCGTGCATCTGCAGCCCGCTGAATCGGCAACGGTAGAGTTTGTGAAAGGCTCAGTCACCGCGCAATCACGTGCTGGCGATTCGCCTGCGGCTGTGGCGCAGGGCGGCACGCTTGCGGAAGGCACGGCCCTGCAGGTCGGCCCCGATGGTTTTGTGGCGGTGCGGCTGGCCGACGGCACCGTGGTGCGCGTGCAGGCGCAGTCGGAGCTGCAACTGCGGCAACTGCGCCGCCGTGGCCGCGCAGGCAGCGTGCAATCGGTGCTGGAGATGCGCAGTGGTGCGGTGGAGTCCAGTGTGCCGCCTAGCACGGAACCCCTTCGCCGCATGGAGATTCGCACACCGCTGGCGGTGACCAGCGTGCGCGGCACCCGCTTCAACGTGACCATGACCGAAGCAGGCCAGACTACGGCCTCGGTGCTCAATGGGTCGGTGGCAGTGCAGCCGCGCGGCGACGAGGCTGTGGGCGCCAATTCAGCCAGCGCCAGCCGCTCGACGGCCATGCTGGCGCCAGGCCAGGGTCTTGCCGTGGCCGCGGACGGCACCTTGGGCACGCCTCGACCCCTTCTGACTGCCCCCGACACGTCCGGCATTCCACCTGCCTTGGGCGATGCCAGCCTGTTGGCCATCAACATCCCGCCCCTGCCAGGTGCCACGCGCTACATCGCCCAGGTGGCGCTGGACGCGGACTTCACACAGGTGCTGCGCCATGGCCGTTTCGACAATGGCCAACTGCGCTGGAGGGCGCTGGACGACGGACGGTATTACCTGTCGGTGCGTGGAGTGGATGAGGCGGGCATTGCCGGCACCCCTGCCGTGCACCCCATCGTCATCAAGACACGGCCTGTGGCGCCGCTGCACCAGCAGCCAGCGCCAGGCGCCATCGTGGCGACCGGAACTGGCGAGCTGCAGTGCACCCAGGTGCCCGAAGTGCGGTGGTACCGCGTGCAGGTGGCCACCGATGCGCAGTTCTCATCGCCCGTACGCGACGAGCAGCGCCTGGCGGAATGCCGTCTTTCCCTCGGCAGCCTGCCGCCCGGCAACTATTTCTGGCGCATGGCCAGCCTGCTGCAAGCGGCCGATGGACAGCCAGACCAAGGGCCTTTCGCGCCGCCCCAGAGCTTTACCGTGGCAGACCGCCCGCCAGCGCTCTCTGCCCAGGCCATGCAGGCGCAAGACGGCGACACCACCGTGCGCCTGCACTGGCCCGCCCAGCCCGACCAGCGGTTCCGTCTGCAGTTGGCGCGCAAAACAGACCCGTCGTTTAAGCAGGTCACGCTGGACACGGTGCTCGACAAACCCGAATGGATCGGCAGCAACCTGCCCGCTGGCGAATACCTGGTGCGCATCCAGGTGCTGGACCCATCGGGCCTGCAAAGCGATTTCTCGCCGGCACGGCAGATTCGCGTCGGCTCAGGCATCAGCACGGGCACCGGCTTGCCGGTATCCACCTCCAGTGGCGAGCCGGTGGGGCGCCCTTGAGCCTGCACGTGCGTAGCACGACCCACCAGAAGAGCGTGCAGCCGAGGCCATGCTGAACCTCGCCCGCAATCGGGGACAGCGTCGGCAGTTGGAGTGGGCAGGCCTGTCGGCTGCACTGCTGGGGCTGGTGGTCTGGCTGAGCAGCATTGGCGGCCTTGGCCGTGCCGACCATCTGGTTCAAGACCTGGGTTTGCGCCTGGTGTCCCGCCCCGCGCATCCCGACATTGTTCTGGTGGCCATCGATGACCGCAGCATTACGGCCATCGGTCGATGGCCCTGGCGCCGCGCATTGCATGCCGAGTTGATCCATCGCATATCCGCGCAAAACCCGCGTGTGATTGGCATGGACGTTCTGTTCAACGAAGAAGACCTCGACTACCCCCAGGACGATGCCCTGCTGGCCCATGCACTGCAGCAAAGCAAGCGCGTGGTGCTGCCCGTGCTGCGTCGCGGCTATGGCGCTGGGGATAACAGCTATGCCGCAGACCTGCCCTGGCCCGCCTTCGCCCAGGCCGCTGCGGGATTGGGCCACGTGCACGTGGCACCGGACGGTGACGGCGTGGTGCGCAGCCTGTACCTGTATGAAGGGCCTGCGACGGCTGCATGGCCACATTTCAGCTTGGCAATGCAATGTGTGGCCAATGGCACCCCGCCCTGTAGCAGTGCGGCGCCTTTGCCCAGCGCAGCACTGCCCATGGCCGAACAGCAGGCCAAGGCCCGCACCGCGTGGCTGCGTACCGATCACACCACTATTCCCTACGCGGGCGGCCCCTCGCACTTCACCACTTATTCATACATCGACGTTCTGCGCGGGGGTGTTCCGCAGGACGCGTTTCGCGGCAAGTACGTGATGGTGGGTGCCGCAGCCTCGGGATTGGGCGACATGTTCGCCACACCCGTCAGCCAGCAATCGCGGCTCATGCCCGGGGTGGAAGTGGTCTCACACATGCTGGACGGTCGGCTTGCGGGCGTACAGATCAGGCCCGCATCGGCAACGGCGAATTTGGTGTTCAATCTGGTGCCGGTGGCCTGTGCACTGCTGGCCCTGTTGCTGCTGGGTCCACTCGCTGCGTTGTTGACCACCGCGGGCCTGGCAAGTGCCATGCTGCTGGCCAGCATTGCCCTGCCATGGGCGGCAGGCGTGCAGTTTGCGCCTTCTGCAGCGCTGGTGGGATTGGTGCTGGCCTATCCGCTGTGGAGCTGGCGACGCCTGAGCGCGGCTGCAGATTTCCTGCAGTTGGAAATGTCCCGGCTTCAAAAGGATGGCCTGGCTATGCGTTCCCGCAAACGGCCTGGCGATACCCCTGACTTTCTGGAGCGGCGTATCAACGCCGTGGAGCGCGCTTCGCGCCAGATGCGCGAGTTGCACCACTTCGTGAGCCAGAGCCTGCAGCAATTGCCCTCACCCACGTTGGTGTGCGACCCACAAGGCATCATCCTGCTGACAAACAGGGCTGCACGCATCCATATAGGCGGCGATCCAGAGGTGTCGCTCCAGGACCTGTCTGCGGTCGATTTATTGCAAGACCTGGTGCAGACGGGCACCCACCTGCCCCTCTTCACTCACGAGGGCCTGCGCGATGCCAGCATGCCCGACCAAGTCGAAGGCCGCGACGCCAGAGGCCGCAGCATGCTGGTGCAGTGCAAGCCCTTTACCGACCTTGCGCAGGCGGGCTGGCTCATCACCTTGGTGGACATCACCGACATGCGCCGTGCCCTGGAGCAGCGTGACCAGGCCATGCACTTCATCTCGCACGACATTCGCGCACCCAACGCCTCCATCCTGACCTTGCTGGAGATGCACCGCGCCTACCCCGACCGCATGTCGAGCGAAGAACTGATGCAGCGCATCGAGCGTTACGCACAGACGTCATTGGGCATGGCTGAAAACTTCGTCAAGCTGGCCAGTGCCCAGGCGCAGGAATACCGCATGGCACCGCTCGACCTGGTGGCCGTTCTGGCCGAGACCGTAGACGATGCCTGGGCCATCGCGCGCGATGGCGAGGTGGAAATCACCATCATCGCCACTCCAGAGACCGCGCCCATCGTGGGCGACCGCGCTTTGCTGTGCCGGGCCCTGGCTAACGTGCTGAATAACGCCATCAAGTTCAGCCCGCGTGGCCGGGAAGTGCATTGCGCCATCGCACAACACGGTGACCGCTGGGTGGTGTCGGTGCGCGACCAGGGGCCCGGCATCGCCCCGGAACTGCAGGGCCAGCTTTTCGCACCGTTTAAGCGACTTCACGACCGCAGCCACCCAGCCGTTGCTGGCATCGGGCTCGGGCTGGCACTGGTGCATACCGTCGTGCAGCGCCACGGAGGCACGCTGGAGGTAGAGAGCGACGTGGGCCAGGGAGCCGAATTCAGGATGGTGCTGCCGGTGCGCCTGGGCGCCAATCAGGCCGACTGAAGCAAAGGCGTCGTGCATCGCTCGGCGACTAGGCCATCCGTTAGCGCATCGCCAGAAGCACATCTGGCGCGCCAAAGAAAAAGCCCTAAGTGATCTTCATCACTTAGGGCTTTATTTGGCGGAGAGGGTGTCCGCTTTTCCGCCCCGCGAATGTAATCGAATTCGCCCTCAAATAGCAGCTAAGCTTTTGATTTTCAATGTTTTATTTGAAATTCATACCCCGGAATCGCTCGAAGCAGATCGATCTAGTCATTTTCCCAAAGGTACAAACAAAGGTACAAGCAGAACTCCTCTGACTGCTAAGATGGCTTGATTCTTAGGACTGAGTTCTATCTCTATCCGCCATTTTTAGGAGACGTTTTGTGGTCCGCAAAGCCAAAGAGCTAATGGCACTTGAAGTGAAACGGCTTACAAAGCCAGGCCGTCATCCGGTTGGCGGTGTCGCTGGCCTCTATCTCGCCGTGAGTGAAGGCAACGGTAGTTCCTGGGTGCTGCGCATAACCTTCCAGGGCAAGCGTGAGGTAATGGGTTTGGGACCGTACCCTGAATTGGGACTGGCGGCAGCCCGTGACAAGGCGCGCGAGATGAAAGCTCTTTTTGATAGGGGCATCAACCCCAAGGTCCAGCGTAAGCAGTTGGAGAGCGAGCGCAAGGCGAAGCAAGCAATGCTCAAGACGTTTGAAGAAGCCGCGCGGGCATACATCAAAGCAAATGAAGATGGGTGGGAAAACGCCAAGCACCGTAGCCAATGGCTCAGCACTCTGGAAACCTATGTGTTCCCCGTTATCGGGAATCTCATGGTTCAGGATGTCACGCAGGAAGGGGTCATGTCGGTGCTCGAGCCCATCTGGAAGATCAAGAACGAGACGGCGAAGCGTGTGCGGTCGCGCATTAAGGTAATACTGGACTGGTGCAAAGTGAGGAATTACCGGTCCGGGGACAATCCTGCGGAGTGGAAGGGCCGCCTCGATCAGCTGCTCCTGGCGCCCTCCAAGGTGGCAAAGGTCGAGCATCACAAGGCGCTTCCGTACGGCCAGATGCCCGAATTCATGCGTCAGCTTCGCCAGCGTCCGGGTGTTGCTGCGCAAGCGCTGGAATTTGCCATTCTGTGCGCAGCGCGAAGCGGTGAAGTGCGTGGCGCTACGTGGGCTGAGATCGACTTAAATGCTTCCGTTTGGACCATTCCCGCAGCACGTATGAAGGCACGCAAGGAGCATCTGGTTCCCCTTAGCCACGCTGCGCTTAAATTGCTGAAGGCGCAACAGAAGATTGATGGCATTGATCTCGTCTTCCCCAGCTCAACACTTAAGCCTTTGTCGGATATGTCATTGCTTGCTGTGGTCCGAAGAATGGAGATCGATGCCGTGCCGCACGGCTTTCGCTCCACATTCCGTGACTGGGTCGGTGACTCCACAACGCACTCAGGGGAACTGGCAGAGTTGGCCCTGGCCCATGTGCTTCCCAACAAGGTGGAAGCGGCTTACCGCAGAGGTGACGCGTTGGAAAAACGTCGTGTGATGATGGAAGACTGGAGCAACTTCTGCAGTGTTGAGACAGATCTCCGCCTTGACTGGTCTACCCCGAGCAATTTTGGCCCTGGGCGGCGGAAATAGCCGCCACTGTGTCTCGTTCAGCCGATCTACACTCGCTGACATCCACCCCGCGGGCAGCATTGTCCAAGGTAAGCCGTAACGTCTTGCAGCCAATGCCGACCTGGCACTTTCCCCAAAGCCTCTCTTCCAATAGCGTTGATACATCGCAACAGGTGCGGTGATTGGACCTGGTTTAGGCATGTGACAAAACGCTGGTGAATAGCCATGCGCCCAGCGTGTATTTTTGACCACAGCTTTACTTTTTCTTTAGCACACCGGAACCGACTGCTTTTCGTCACCCATGCATTGCGAGTACGACCGTGCTCAAGGGCGCCAGCTGGGGAATTAAAAATTCGAAGTAGATCGAAATCGATTGGAACTCGTCGGACTACAGAAAGCTATGCGTAGATAAGCGTAAAAGATGACGCCGTTTGATTGTCGGCAATCGTTATAAATTGCAACCCGATTGATACTTACAGCCCGTATTCACGTCTGCAGAACATTTCAATCGCTTGAGGTTTGTATGCCTTTCTAGTAAGATCACTCTCCTGACGCGAGGTAGTCAGAGTAATTTTCAACCGTTGAGAGGCACAAGAACCAGAAACCCCTTCCTGCAAGAGCGCGTCATTAAGTTCGTCAGAACTAGTGTTGCAAACTGTGTAGAGCCAGTGTTCCTTCTAGCGAGAAGCGAAAACTATCTTGATCATCGAGATTGAGCGCTTATCTATGTTTCAAGGAGCAGACTGGAGCGGTATTTTTCGGTTGCCAAGTTTGCGGTCTGGAATACGACCGTCAGCGAAACAACCATGACGGAGTTACCCTACGGGAACTCTGTGGCACATGATTACCAGCAGGTCTTCACTGTGTCAACCCCCCCGCAGTCTTTTTGAAGAACTTCTGGCCTTCTTCAATTAGCAGTTCACGGAGTTTTAATTGTTACTAGAAGCTCATCACAGCGTTGTTGTTGTGAGGAAGGTCTTCGTGTGCAGTTAAGGTCCGGACTCGCTAGATTAAATCGGGAATCCATTCAGACCTTTCGCACATGAATTCCCCAATTCATAGCCCCAAGAAAGGTCAAAAATGGAATTAAAAATCACCAGTGATCACACACACCATATGGGTGTTCCTTCACAGGAGCACACCGAAGCAGTCTCAGAACACAGCGGCCTGAAGTCCCTTCTGATGAAACGCACCGCCGCGGCCAAACTGATTGGCATCGGCGACACACTGTTCAACGAACTTGGCGACCCCAAGCACCGCAACTACGACCAGAGCTTCCCAAAACCGGTGCGTCGTCTCACGCCCAAAGGTCCCATTTTCTTTCTCCGAGACGACATTGTTGCTTGGGTCTCCAGTCTTGCAACGGATTGCCGTAGTGCCAAGTTGGCAGCCAACGACGCTGCTTTCGAGTCCCGCGTCTAAGTGTGTCACTGCACCCTCTTAAAGCAGTATTGCTTTCGGGGGTGCCGTCTCATCATTGAAAGAGAATGTCCATGTATCCCAACCCAACATACAACCCGCTCCCTATTGGGGCGTTTCCGGAGAACATTCAGCTCTGCATAACGGAGATCCACCACCAAACAGGTGCGCCTGCGGCACTCATCGCCGTGTCGTTACTTGGGGCGATGTCCACCGCAACGCAATGGCGATATGACGTGCGCCTTCTTCACGGCGCAGTGCGGCCTACCAGCCAGATCATCGTGGCAATTGCCGATAGTGGCGATCGCAAATCCACAGTCGACCGGCTCGTGTTCAAACAGCATTACACGCTGGAAAAACAGATTGAGCAACTGGCTGCAGTACGCAATCAGACGAGCAGGACCGACCTTGAACTGTGGCTTGCGCTGCGCAAGCGGCTGATCAAGGAGATAACCAAGCGAGAGCTTACATACGACAACATTGACCAATACCGCACAAGGCTCAGACTGCATGATTCGAAAAAACCTGCAACTGCTCGCGCAGCCACCCTCATGCTGGCGAACGCAACGGAGCGGGCATTTATCGACGCTATAGAAGGCGACGGTCAGATCGTGACCTTGATCAGTGATGAAGGTGCAACGCTAATTCACAGTCCGCTGTTTGCGTCTTCTGCGGTCCTTAACCAAGCGTGGGATGGCAATCCCAAGATTTCCGTGAATCGCGCGAAGGAAGACCAGGTGGTTGCACGCTCCCCCCGCGTCTCTGTAATCATGAAGATCCAGCCAGCAGTTTGGAGCAAGGTGATGGCTGGCAAGCGCGGTCAGGCCATGCGAGACAACGGGTTCTGCGCGCGAATGCTGGTGGCATTGATCGATTCGAATCAGGGGTATCGCACCCCTTCCCCTATAAACGACTACGGGGGTCCCAGCCAGTTCTATGAGCGTGTCGACCATCTTGCTCAGACGCATCTCGCCCGGATGAAGTCGCTGGTACCAATAGGGCTTGAGATCCTTGAATTGTCCCCGGGGGCAAAGTACGCACTGAGCAAAAAGGTCGCGGCGATGGAGCCGAGTCTGGCTGTTGGGGGGGCCCTTTGCGAAAGCCGGGACTTCGCGTCCAAGTTCGCTGAACATGCCTGTCGTATCGCTGCAGCGCTTCATGCGTTCACCCACACGGATCCCGGCCTGGTGATTTCAGAAGACACGATCCAGCGCGCCATCGTGATTACCAGTTGGTTTGGTGGTGAGTTTGAAAAAGTCTTTGGACTGGAGGGCCCGCTATCCGCGCTGGCTGCCGATTCACAAAAGCTACTCACTTACGTCCAGCGCACTCACTGGAGTCAGGGAACTCAGGCACGTATTTCTGACGTGGGCCGCGAGGGCCCGGTGCGACCCAAGTCACGAGTCATGGAGTGCGTCAAGTACCTGAGCCACCACTACGTGGCCACCTTGGTATCTGATCGGGAGCACGGCCAGTTGCTCGTTCCATTCACTCCCCTTTTTCACCCGCAGCAGTCTTTGGACTGTTTGTTGACGCTGTCCAGTACTGTTTAGCGCGACTCATCGATAGTTGCTTCATATCGATGATAGGTATGAAGCAGCTTGGATTCTGCCGCTCTCCTGGCGCAGATGAATTTATGACGTTCGGTTTTCATCATCGCCATTGTTTGCTCAGTGCATTATTTCGCTTTAGACCGTGCATCACTAAGCTCTCTAAAGTGCTGCAACACCATTGAATATAAAGCCCTAAGGATCCTCTGCACGAATCAGCGCGCCGTGTGCATCTGCGGTCTCGGGCGGTCTGCCGCGCTGCAAATACTCGCAATAGCGATGGCTATTGCTGCGTTTTGCGCCTTGCAGCCCATCCCGATCCGCTGCGCTCACTGACCGCTTGATTCGTGCAGAGGATCCCTAACTCTGTCTTTAACCGCCACGTGCCAATCGTTGGATTTCTGGTTTTAGTATTATGTAAATACGAAGAACACATGAAAATTGAGAAATGACCAGAAATCGTATTTATTTAGAAATGACATGGAATAAATTTGACGTGATCAGAAGATATAAAGGATTATTTTATGTTTAACACCAATAATCAACCACTCGCATTCTCACACCCACCTGGACTTAACGAGCAAAGATTCTGCGATAACGTCAAAGATTTCTATGATCAAGTTGCTATCACTGGGTATCGATATCCTATTATCTTCGGGAATATTGGACACCTGCAGCAAATTGAGGGTTTTGTCCACATGCTGGAAAGCACTGACGACACACTGTTGCTGCCATACAAAAGGATTTCCAGATCCGGTGGAACAGGCGATGACAAAAGTCTCTTGCTTGAAAAGTACTTCAGCCATAATATTTTTGATTTCTTTCCTCCCATCCCTCGTAGAAATCGATATAGTCGACGTGTTGAACTTTTTTTTGATGTGATGAGCGAAAACATTCAAACGCTGCAAAGTACAGGTGCAGGACTTGGGCGCTGGATTTCCTATAACAACCCACTCAACGTACCCTACATCGATGGAGTGAACGCGGTCATTAAGGAAATCCGCAGGCGCGCCAAAGCGCCCGAATTTCGCAAGCTCGTTGCGCGGGGTACAGAAAAGCGCAAGCGTCAGTTGCTGGGAATGCAGCATTTAGTAGATAAGCTTTTTGAGAAACACGCGCGTCTGTTGGTGGTCCGCGTGGATTTGTCTTATGGTGCCGAGACGCATGCCGAAAACAGTGCTAAGTCAGAACAGAATCCAGGCGCCGACGTAGAGATGGCATTGAGGCACCGGGAGCGGCTCATGAACGCCATGCGGCACAAAACAAAGGTGTTTAAGCACTGCGTCGGCTACATCACCAAACTGGAGCAAGGCCAACTCGGCAACAGTCACCTGCACACTATCTTCTTCTTCGATGGTTCACATGTAAAGTCTGACTTCTATTATGCCAAGGAAATTGGCGACTACTGGGTAAACACTATCACCGAGAAAAAAGGCCGATATCACAACTGCCATCAAAATAATTCCAATCCAAATAAAAATAGAGGTATTGGAATGATTCGGCACGATGAAAGTGATCGAATTCATGAACTGAAATGCACCGTACTGCCCTATCTGGCAAAAGAGCCGCAAATGGTTCTAATTACGCCAATCAAAAGAATCGCGACAATCACGCATTCCAACCTGCCGGCATATTTAGGGGTTAATAAAATGGGGCGAAAGAGAAAGAGCCGCGAAAAAATCGCCGCGCCAAAGCCTTCTCCACTACCCCAGGCACCAGGCACCAGGCACCAGGCTACGTTAATTATTGATAATTGATTCAAAAAAATCTCAATCACATATCCTTTCCTTGAGCTCATGCAACAACCAATTGCATGGGCTTTGTGCTGTCTGTCGGTCTCTCCATCAACCCCGGCATTTATTCCTTCCAGCTACTTCAAGGAGCCTTTCTGTGATTGAAACCCCCTCTCCATTAGAAAACCTCTGCGCCTGCGCCGTCTCTTACTTAGCCGGCATCCTCTTCACCCTCGTGCTCATCAGCTACATCGATGCGGTGGTCACCAGCGCCGGCCAACCCCGCGTGCTTCCACCGGAGGCCTGAAACGTGTGGGATCCACAAGACCCCGATACAGACTATTCCCCTGAGATTCAGTCGGCACCACGCCTTGCGCACTGCCCCCATTGCCGATCCACGCGAGTAAAACCTCGCCACCGGGCCCGCAAGGTCGGCAGTGCCATCGGCACGATGGCTGGCGCGGCGGCGGGAACAGCACGGATAGCGGGTGCTGCCCAGGTTGGCGCTGGGTTCGGCGCAAGCCTGGGGTTAGTGACCGGTCCTGGCGGCGCAACTATCGGTGCCATCGCAGGCGCGGTTCTCGGCTCCATGGTCGCCGCCGCTGCTGGATGCGCTGTCGGCGCAGCGCTGGGCAACGCCATCGACGCCAACGTGCTCGACAGCCACTGCTGCCTGGCGTGCGGATATGGTTTCAGCGCCAAGATGGACTGACCCGCCTCAGACCGGTTTCCCGCTACCCAAAGCCCCGTGTGCTCATGCACCGGGGCTTTTTGCTTTTCTTCATCACCTCAAGGAGTTTTTCTATGGCACACCTCGTGCAAACCATGGCCTACGTCGGAGAGACCCCCTGGCACAACCTGGGCCAGCAACTGCCTGCCAAGCAACCCATCGACGTTTGGGCCCGCGCAGCCGGTATGGACTGGACCATCCGCGAGAGCTCCGTGCGCTACATGGCCACGGAATCTAGTCCGAGTGTTGGTACTTCACCAGCCGTCTCCGACCTGTACGGAGAACCCATGGAGTTCTCCGATCAGAAGGTGCTGTACCGCAGCGATACCAAGGCCCCGCTGTCGGTGGTCGGTTCCCGCTACCAGGTCGTTCAACCCAAGCAGGTGCTCGAGTTCTATCGGGATCTGACAGAAGTCTCTGGTTATGAGCTGGAGACTGCCGGAGTTTTGAAGGCTGGACGCAAGTTCTGGGCCCTGGCACGTACCGGCAAGTCCTCTACCCTCAAAGGCAATGATGTCGTCAATGGCTACCTGCTGCTGGCGACTTCCTGCGACGGAACACTGGCGACCACCGCGACCCCAACCACCGTGCGTGTGGTGTGCAACAACACCCTGTCGATTGCCTTGTCGGGCATGTCCAGTGCCATCAAGGTGCCCCATAGCACCAGCTTCAATGCCCAGGCCGTCAAGAAGCAACTGGGAATTGCCGTCTCCCAATGGGATGGCTTCATGTATCGCATGAAGACCCTGTCCGAGCGCAAGGTCAAGAGCCATGAGTCCATGAACTATTTCCTCAAGGTACTGTGCAAGGCCGATGGGCATGCAGATGTGTCTACAGGGCTCACCAACGAACGTGCGCTCAAGAAGGTCCAGGCCATGTACGAGGGTCAGGGAAGGGGTGCCGAATTGCAGGCGGCCAAGGGAACGGCGTGGGGTTTGCTGTGCGCTGTCACGGAGTTCGTGGACCACGAGCGCCGCGCACGAAGCCACGAATACCGGTTGGACAGTGCTTGGTTCGGTCAGGGAGCCACCCTCAAGCAAAAGGCGCTGGAGCAAGCGCTGCAGTTGGCCTCGTGAACCGCGCGAGAGTCATCTTCGCTGCAGCCAGTTATCTCCATCAATCCACACTCGGCATAGGCCCCGGCTCCGTCAGGAGACCGGGACCTTTTATCTGTGGAGTGGTGGACTTACTTCAATTTCAAGGAGTCGCCATGGTTCATTCCGTTGTTTCGCCGGCGGTAACGCCCACCACCAAATCCCGTCCTGCCCTCAAGCTGGTCAAGACTCAGGACCTAGACCGCGATCAGTGGTTAAAGGTCCGCAAGGGCGGCATCGGCAGTTCTGACGCTGCCGCCGCCGTTGGGCTCAATCCCTACCAGTCGCAGTTGGAGCTCTGGATGGAAAAGACGGGCCGCAGCCCCTGCCCCCCACACGGCGATGGGGGTGCAGACGATAAGAGCCCCATGTACTGGGGCTCCCTGTTGGAGCCCATCGTGGCGGCGCACTACACGCGCCGGACCGGCAACAGGGTTCGCCGAATCAATGCGGTGCTACAGCACCCTGACCACCCCTGGATGCTGGCCAACATCGACAGGGAGGTGATGGGTGCTTCTGATGTCCAGTTGCTGGAGTGCAAGACCGCTGGCATTCAGGGGGGCTGGCTGTGGCGCTATGGGGTTCCGGAGTATGTGCAGTTGCAGGTCCAGCACCAGCTGGCTGTGACGGGCAAGCACGCTGCGGATGTGGCGGTACTGCTGGGTGGGCAGGAGCTGCAGATCTTTCGGATTGAACGGGATGACGAGCTGATTGCCCAGCTCATCACCCTGGAACGGGAGTTCTGGATCTATGTGCAGCGGGACCAGCAGCCTCCGGCCGATGGCTCGGATTCGGCAGACCGTGCATTGCGAGCGCTGTATCCCCGGGACAGTGGGTTCACCTTGAACCTCCAGCAGGACCTGGTGATGGGGGCGGTATTTTCTGATCTGCTGGCCGTGCGGGATGTGCTGGCGACCAACACCGCCCTGGAAGCTCAGCTCAAGCAAGCGATTCAGCAGCGCATGGGCGATGCCTCTCGTGCTCTGTTCGATGGCGGTGAGGTGAGCTTCAAGCGCAGCAAGGACGGCAGCACGCTGGATGCGGTGCGCCTGGCCAAGGAGCAGCCGGAGATCGTTCAGGCCTACATGGTCCCCAAGCCTGGGAGCCGCAGGTTTCTGGTGCAAACGTAGGCAGCGACTTTATTCATCACACAACATGCGGGCTTCATCGGCAACGGTGAGGCCCGTTTTGTTGGTGCGTGTGTTTTTAACTCAACAAGGGGATTTTGATGCTCAAAGGTTTGGCTTTGACGCCGCCGGTCATCGGGCGGATTTCTATCGGGCGGATCGTACTGAAGAATGATCGCCGCCTTCCTGAGAAGGACGACAGCTTCACGGTGACTAGCCAGGTGCAGAACATGGAGGGGTGGGTGCCGCATCCGGTGGACGAGCTCTTGCGCAAGGCGCCGGATGCCAAATTGCACGCGATTCCCGTGCGTTTGCTGTTTGACGATCCCGATCTCACGTTGCGCGCCTCGTACACCTTATTCGAACGCTCTACCGGCCGACCGCTGTGTGTGGGTGATGGTGCGAACTGCAAGCGCGTGTCCCCCGAGGGGATGCAAAGCCTTCCCTGCCCCAGCCCGCAAAGCTGTGCGGTGGGTGCTGCAGGGCACTGCAAGCCCTATGGGCGGCTGCATGTGCGCATTGATGTCGAAGGTTCGGTGGTGGACGAGCTCGGCAGCTATGTGTTCAGAACGACTGGGTTCAACAGCATCCGAACGCTGTCGGCAAGGCTGCGGTATCTGCATGCGGCTACAGGGGGCGTGTTGGCATCACTGCCGCTAGAGCTCCGGCTGCGGGGCAAGTCGACCACGATGTCACACGGGACGCCCATCTACTACGTGGATCTGACGACACGCCCAGGGACATCGCTGACGCAGGCTGTGGCACTGACCCGAAAGGAGCGGGAGCAGCAGCTAGCGCTGGGGTTCGACCAGGCTGCCTTGGACGAAGCGGCCCGGCAAGGATTGGCCTTGGGGGAGTTTGAGGAGTCGGAGGAAGAAGGGGTGGACGTGGTCCAAGAGTTCTATCCGGATGAAGGTGACGGTTGCTCCACGGGCCTGCGCCCCGAGAACGCATCACCACCACCAACACCAGACGCCCAGTCGTCTCCTCCAGCTTTGAGTGCCCGCAAGACGCCGCTGGTCAGCAAGCTGCGTCGGAAGCTGGAGGATGCCGGTGTTGCTGGGCATGCCTATGGAGGTCCGTCTTCTCCCCCCTCGGGGAACAATCATGGCTGAGCCGTTTCCGCCGGAATCGATCCACCAGCGGTTTGCCTATAGCCTTCGGTTCGTGACGGAACTGGAATACCGGGTGAAAGGGGCCAACGGTCGACGCAAGTACCGGCGGCTTTTGGATGAGCCCTCGCCGCTGGTTCCTCATCAGGGGGATGTCGGGGGTGGCTGGACTTGCGTCGCACTGGGGGCTGCGGTTTTACTGGAAGCCGAAGTGGAACCGCTTGATGGCCTGGCCGCGCACGAGGCACAAGAAGAGCAAGGGGTCGAGCGGATTGCAGACGTTCTATCCCGGCTTTTACCGGACTATCGGATGCAGGTGCACGGGCCTCAGCTGCTTCCCTATTGGGGAGGGGTTGCGCACAGCACACTGGCGGGTAAGGGCATTGCGCTCACGCAGTTGGTGGTGAAGTCTCAGGTGCGGTGGTCGCTGGGTGGTCGGTTCGCAATGGTGCACGGCGCATGGATTTCCGATCACGCAGCGCTCTGCTCTTTGCTACTGGATGTGGGTCGAGATCCTGTCTGGGGTGTGGGCCACAACGCGCGACTCGCCCCAGCAGGTCCGGGTTATCACGCGGGAGGTAATGAACGCCGCCCGTCACTGGCGCTTGAAACACTCGATGGCGGCAGCATTGTGGTCAGCCCCGGGGCACTCCTTACCGTGGAGCCACTTCGGGGCCGCTCCTGAACGAGGCGTTTCTGGCGAAGGCCTTCCGTCAGATCAAGGGGTTGCGGGCGCACGGGGCGTCCGGGACCTAGGTGGTGTGGGCGTTGGTGCCGGTGGAGGGCACAGCAGCCGCCAGGGTTCGACCCCAAGGGCTAACGCGATTCGCTCGATGTTGGCCAAAGAGATATTCCAGCGCGAACGCTCAACCGCAGAGACATAGGTCCGATCGAGTTCGCACTCGAGCGCGAGCCTTTCTTGCGACCAGCCTTTTTCTACACGAAGCAGTCGAATCCAGTAGCCGAGCACATCTCGGACATTCTCAGGATCAGGCAGTTCGGTGGGGGGAGTTGGCTTGGCAGACACCGCAAGAGAATGCGTGTCTGATACATTTGCATCTACGGAGTTTGCATCACCTATGAATCCAATTTGTGAGCAGTTCCGACGGATGCAAGCGCTACTGCTGTGTCATCACGGCAGATCATTGAAGGGCGTCGCGAGTGTTCCTTTGGGATCCGATGCCACGCCCTTTTTTCTACTACTTGATGGGGTCGCCCCGAACAATGGAGATGAGGAATGAGAAAGCATGTTGTGGTGATAATGACGCTGGTCGCGTCGATTTGGTTGGTCGGCTGCTCGGGCAATGTGAGCAAAGCAAAAGATCTTCCACTGCCAGGTCATACGGACACCACGGTAGGTAAAGTGTTTGACAACTTCGACCATTGCGAGAAAAAGAAATGGTCTGAGCAGGAGTCACCTCAGGGAGAAAAGTATGTCGAATTCACCTGTATCTATCTGAACGCCGAGGAAAGCGAGCGGATCATCAGAGCGTACCTGGATGATTCACGCAAAAGATACTCAGACTTCCGCGAAGAAGAGGTGAAGCCTTCCATTGAGATGTCTAAAGCGGACCAATACTACAAAGTGCAGTTTCCCATTGACCGCAATGGCAACGTTCGAATGGGCTACACAGGCCTGGAAATCGTTTGGAGTGACGGTAAGACATCCGTTCCGACGCATGCAGGGGCTCTGTGCAATACCTTCTACGCCAACGATATGCCGAAGCCTCTTGGTATTCACCTGATGATGGGCCTTGAACGGTGGCACCGGAGCAAGACTCCCTTGTGAGGGTATATAGGTTTTCCCTGGTGAAACTCAGACCTCCCCAAGTGGGGAGGTTTTTTTTGCGTTGGAAACTCTCGAATTACGGACAGTTTTGAGCCAGGTATTCCGGAGGAACCGCAAGCTGGCTGCCGACCTGGGCGATGTCTCGTTCTGCTGTGTAACGCATCTGGTGCAAACATGGCCTGCAGCCGCACCAATCAGTGAGAAGTCTGTCGCCTTTGCAAACCCTGGCGGGTCAACACATCTTGCGAGGAGAGCGCACGCCTGATGTAGGGAGTCGCGGAGAGCACGCGTTCCCAAACTCCCCGCCAGGGGCAGTATTTAAAGATTTTCTGAACCACGCACGCCGACAGCCTAGGTCGTCGGCGTTCTCATTCGTGCGTAGGCGCGCGTTTGGGAGTTCCCAAGCGGTGCGCGCTCCGCACGAAGAGTCAGTCTGAGAGGCGAGGAGCATCCATCCATATTTTTTTAGCTGCGCATTGGGACTGAAGACGTAGTGGTTCGCATTGGGATGCACTGTTAATAGTGTGAGCAGTTCACAGTTGTTGGGCCTGCTCGTTAACCATCACCCAAGGAGTAGTCATGCCCTCAAGAATCCCTGTCCGCATATCTGAACGCGAATTTCCCAGCCTCAACAAAGCACGGTTGCACTACGTCGGCATCCTGCATAGATACCAACCAGGCCAAGCAGTCAGCCAAGACGACGGAAGGCAGGTATCCGAACTCCTGCCCAACAGCACAACCGCACATTCGCTCGAGGGTGGGCACGAATTCCGTGTGGTCCATGGTAACTACGGGAGGACATGTTTTGCGAATGTGGACACTGAAAACAATACGCGCTTGATTTCGATCATGCGCTCCGTCAAATCGTTCGTTGATCCTGCCGTTCTCATGGCACAGGCTGAACCACAAATGTCCGCCCCAGCCGCAAAGAGTGAAGCGGGTGTGCCGGAAGCCCTTGCAAAGGAGCCGACAGAGGCAGCTGTCGTGCCAGTACAAGAAGACCAGATAGATGGCCAAAACTCCTCTGTGCACAAATTGCCAGGAGACGGGGCATCGCCAGCAGGCGTTGCGCCGCTTGCACAAAACCGGAAGCCGTCAAAGGCTTCGGTGGTGAGCAAGCTCTGACACTCAATTGGAGATGTAGCACCTTGCGCGACAGGGCATGTTGAAAGCTAAACCGTCGTCATCCCGGAGTTGGTCTAAATCAGAACGTCCACGACCTTCCGCGTTGGGGGTTGAAGGAACCAGGGGGTGATGCCGCAGCTCCATCGTTATTGAGTCGGCATCAATCAACTTGAATCCGTTCATGCGGGTCAAAGCGCTACGCAAGGCTTCGACAGGCTCAGCCCGAACGGTTGGTTCAAGTTCACAGGTGCCAAATCAATAGGTACGGATGCTTGGGCTCCGGGGCTCTGTTTTGAGGCTAAGAACTTCGCGCCATTCACACGACCCGAGGATACGACTGGCCAATAGATCGGGGCCAAGGTCAGCTCTGCGGCGGTTGCTGTCATCCGAACTTTCGCGTCGAATGAGTACTATCGGCCAGGAGCAGTCAGTGGGAGCAATTGAAAGCGGAAGCTCAACTCCGAGCTTGTTGCGACCACGCCGAAGCACAGCGGAGGCGTAGACGTCGCCTTGAAACGATTGTGTTGTACCGCTCGCACCCAACTATGCATACTTCGAATTCGACACCGCCATGATGACCCCAGGCGTGTAATTGCCCGTACTGCTTTCCACGCGCCGATATTCCTTTGGAAAGCACCATGCAACCGCATGGCAGTCTGATTTGGGAAGGCACTTAATCGCCTCTTCTATCTTTAGCTCCAGCTTCTCAGGTTGTTTGATAGGAAGCCATGCCGGTAAGAATGCCACCGCGATACAGCTAGTGTCTTTGTGACTACCCTGGGTTTGCTTTGCGTCACTTGCGGCGAGCGCGAGGACCGCTTTCACTCTCGATTGCACGCGCTCCGTCGTAGAAAGCGAGAGCCAACCGAACTTCGCCTCTATCATCTCTTCAATTTTTTCAGATGCAAGGTAGAGATCAGCGCGCCCATTCCATTTTTTTTTGTTGCGGTATCCTTTTTGATACTGAAACTCTTCCAGCGCAATGCGCCCGCAGCGCCACGCCGCGCCAGCGAGAACACCGATGTTTGCTCTCTCTGTGTAGATGAATGGAGCATCTTCTCCAGCAGCCACCCGACAATAGCGTTCTATACACAAGAGCCACTCTTCAAGTAATGGCTCCCAATGGTTGAGGCCCTTTCTATTTCTGATCAGATAGCCGCGGTGTGTTGTGGGCTCGCTCATAGAGAGGTCCAACTTAATGTATCCCGCAAAACTTGCAGGATACATTGGAAGGCGCGGGATACACTGGACACCGATGCCTCTTGGAAGTGGTTTGCAGTCTGGGTTTGTAGTGGATATTAAACATCCAAGTATGAAGATTCCGCGTAACTCGGTGAGTTAGGACCAAGAAAACTGTAGCTTACCAGTACACAGGGACCGGATTCTCCAACGGCATGTTCCGGACTGCGAGCAAGCGAGTAGTGAATCGATGACTGCTTTGGGGACTGGTGTTCACTGTCGGTTTCGTGCCCTGAGCTGTCTTTCGGAGGTGCCACCCGTAAGCAGCTGTTGATTTGCTGTACGTCACTTCTAGGGATTCTCTGCACAAATCCCTGACCGCTGTGATTGCGCGCAGGGCTCAAGCCGAGACAATGCAAACATGAAGCAAAGCAGCCTGGGCCTGAGCAACACCACCAAGCGCACGCGCAAGCGCGAATTCCTGGATGCCATGGAGCTGGTGGTTCCCTGGGCTGAGCTGGTGGCGTTGATAGAGCCCTACGCCCCCGAGAGCGGGCGCCGAGGCCAACAGCCCTTCGCGGTGAGCACGCTGCTGCGCATCCACTTCATGCAGCAGTGGTTCAAGCTCAGCGACCCCGCCATGGAAGAAGCTCTGCACGATGTGCCCGCCTTTCGTGACTTTGCAGGCCTGTCCCACTGGGACGAACACATCCCCAGCGAATCGAGCATCCTGCGCTTTAGGCATCTGCTGGAGCGCCACGAGCTGGCCGATCAGATCCTGGCCACGGTCAATGCGCTTTTGCAAGCCAAAGGCCTTCAACTCAAAGCAGGCACCGTAGTAGATGCCACGCTGATTGCGGCACCGACGTCCACCAAGAACGAAGGCAAGGCACGAGACCCCGAGATGCACCAAAGCAAGAAGGGCAACGAGTGGTACTTCGGCATGAAGGCCCACATTGGGGTGGATGCGGACTCTGGGCTGGTACACAGCGTACGAGGCACCAGCGGGAACGTGAGCGATGTAGCCGAAGCCAACAGCCTGCTGCACGGGCAAGAAACAGATGCCTTTGGCGATGCAGGCTACCAAGGGGTGGACAAACGACCCGACGCCAACAGGAGCGTGCGCTGGCATGTGGCCATGCGCCCAGGGTTGCGCCGGGCTTTGGACAAGGAAAAGCCCAGGGATGCACTGATCGACCAACTTAAACGCACCAAGGCCAGCATCCGAGCCAAGGTAGAGCACCCGTTCAGAGTGCTCAAGCAACAGTTTGGGTACGTGAAGGTGCGCTACCGAGGGCTCAAGAAGAACACGGCGCAGATCGTGACGTTGTTTGCACTGTCAAATCTGTGGATGGCCAGGCACAGGCTGCAGGCCATCTTGGGACAGGTGCGCGTGCAGGGGGCGTAGAGCCCCGAAACATGGGGCAAGTGGCCCTCGCCAAGGGCTTGCTGGGCGCGCTGCGCACGCCTCATGACTCAAAACAAGTGCTGTTTTAAGTTCAGGCATTGCTGTGGCATAGCCAGAACCGGTTCGTGAAGAGCTTCCCTAGGAGAAATCAGTGTCCAGAATACCCTGCACGGTCCACTTTATCCCGCAGGTTTCGCGGGATACGTCACGTCATAGAGCTGCTGGCCATGAGTGAAGAGTACTTCCCTTGCCCAAGCTGCGGGTTCCTCGTCTTCGGCGAGCCGCCTGGCAGCTACGAGATCTGCGATTTGTGCGGCTGGGAAGATGATCATGTGCAACTCGCGCACCCGGGAATGGGTGGCGGCGCTAACAAGCGAAGCCTAGTCCAAAGCCAGTTGCTTGCTATTCAAAGATTTCCCGTGGATGTTTGCGTTGTCGGCGACGTCCGTCGCGCTCCGGGATGGCGGCCATTGCGGCCCGAAGAAGTCGAGCCCGCGCAATCACCCGCGAATGGGCCCGCATACGTCGACGCCACTGTGAGCGATGTCCCGAACTACTACTGGATTAGGGGTACAGCGCTATAACCTTTTGGTCAAGCGGCCCTGCGCCAGCTACGCTGACTGGTCCGCTTTCATTTGAATTGAACGGCTGCTACTGGCCGATAGTACCCGTTCAACGACGCGGAGCGAATGTCGGCAACCGATGCAAAACTGCCGTCTGGCGCTCTTTAGGGTGAAGCCCAAAGAGCAGTCGCCTTGGCAAGATGCCACGCCACTACGACCGGTCGGCCAGCTTTATCGTAGGTATCGCGCCAGGCCGTCCCCCCGCGCCTAGAACAACACCTTCTGCGCACTCGTCAATGCCAAAAAGCTGTCGCCCAACGGCTGAAGAATCGCATCGGCAATGGGCTGCAGTTGCTTGACGAGGTAGTGCTCATAGTCAATGCGCGAATGCCTGGCCTCCAGAGGTTCGGGGCCGCTCTGCGTCATCACGTACTCGATCCAGCCTCCACGCTGGTACTGCTGCGGACGGTTCAGCTTCGCGTTGTGAGCGTCAGCGATCCGCGCCGCGCGCACCTGGGGCGGCACGTTGACCTCGTAGGCATCGAGCCGGTGACGCAGGCGCTTGCGGTAGACGAGCAACGCATCCATCTGGCCCTCCAACATTGACCGCGCATAGTCGGCCACGAAGTCCCGATAGGGCTCGCCATGGAAGATGCGTGAGAGCAAGCCCTCCTGGAACTGGCGTGCCAGCGGGGTCCAGTCGCTGCGGGCCATCTCCAGCTCGCGGTAGACCATCTCCTCCCGACCC
>JBCNOJ010000229.1:0-8115 GCA_039593925.1 Acidovorax sp. | reverse complement strand
CCTTCTCGGAGCGGGGGCGGATCGCGTGCTTGGCGGCGATTTCCTGCGCTTCGTCGGAGTACAGGTAATCCAGATACGCCTTGGCCAGTTGGGCCGTGCCCTTCTTGGCCACGGTGCGCTCCACCACGGCCACGGGGTTCTCGGCCACCACACTCACCGATGGGTAGACGGCATCAACCTTGCCTGCGCCGAACTCGCGGTCAATCGACACCACTTCGGATTCGAACGTGATCAGAACGTCGCCCTGGTTGCGCTGCAGGAAGGTGGCGGTAGCGTCGCGGCCACCCTTGGCCAGCACAGGCACGTTCTTGTACAGCTTGCTCACGAACTCCGCCGCCTGCGCCTCGGTGCCGCCCTTTTCGCGCACAGCGCCCCAGGCGGCCAGGTAGGCATAACGGCCGTTGCCGCCGGTCTTGGGGTTGACCACGATCACCTGCACACCGGGCTTGATGAGGTCGCCCCAATCCTTGATGTTCTTGGGATTGCCGTTGCGCACCAGGAAAAGCATGGTGGACGTGGTGGGCGATGCATCGTGCGGAAACTTCTGCGCCCAATCCTTGGCGACCACGCCGCTGTCGGCCAGGAACTGAACGTCGGTGGTGGTGTTCATGGTGACCACATCGGCGGCCAGACCGTCGTTCACGGCGCGGGCCTGCGCGCTGGAGCCAGCGTGCGACTGGTCGATCTTCACGTCCTGGCCAGTCGTCTTCTTGTAGTGCGCAGCAAACGCGGTGTTGTAGTCCTTGTAGAACTCACGCGCCACGTCATAGGACACGTTGAGCAAGGTGTTTTGCGCTGCAGCCATGCCGCTGGTCGCCAGGGCCAGAGTGGCCAGAAGGGTCTTGAGTTTCAGAGAGGTCATGGTTGCGTTGCCTGATGAAAAGCTGGGGATGGCGCATTGTGCGGAGCAGCTCTTAAAACTCAAAAGAATATATTTTTGTTAATTAATCGGAAATTGGAATATAGAAACTTGCCGGTTGCACTTGCCACAACACAGGGCAACGGCCCATGCCATCAAAATGAGGTCAAGAATGCTCATAGCGCTTATCCATAAAGCGCTGACAGCTATCAATTCAGGAGTCTTCAGACCACCAATGGGGCAGCCTGTGCGCCACCGGTGTGGTTTGCTGGCGCCCCTGCCCCGTCGCCCTCCAGCGACTGGAGCAACGCCCAGCCCAGCGGCCACTCGCCATGGCCGGAATCGATGTTGATGTGTCCGGCGTTCTGCATGCGCACAAACTCACTGCCCCAAGCCCGTGCGTAGGCGCCTGCCAGGCGGATGGGGCAGTACGGGTCGTTGCTGCTGGCCACAACGATGCTGCGGTAAGGCAAGGGCGCATAAGGCACCGGGGCAAAGTCGCTGAGGATGGCGCGGCGTTCCGGGTCGGCAGGCGCCACCAGCAGTGCGCCGCAGACCTTGGCCGCCGCCTCGGCGCCCATGTGCGTGGTGGCAATGCACCCCAGGCTGTGCGCCACGATGACCACCGGGTGGGGCGCGGACAGCACGGTCTTTTCCAACTGGCCCACCCAGGCCGAGCGGGTGGGGGTGATCCAGTCATCCTGCACCACACGGCGGGCGGCGGGCAGCCGCTCGGCCCACAGGCTCTGCCAATGGCCGGGGCCCGCGTCGCGCCAGCCGGGCACGATGATGAGGGAGGTGGAAGAAGTCACAGTGCTGGCATTCTGCGGGGCACTTCTTAAAACCCAAACGAATTAATTCTTGTTATTTAATCGCAAAATCATCTAACAACACCTGAGAATGGCCGGGCTGCCCGGTTTCAATCGTCGGCCAGCAACTGCGCAAGCCGCCGCGGGTAGTTGTTCAAAAAATCCTGGGTGACCGCGAAATGCTCGGTGTCTTCGAACGCCACCTCCGACAGGCCCGTGGCATCGAACTGAATGATTTTGGCGTGCGGGTAAGACAGCAGAATGGGCGAATGCGTGGCGATGATGAACTGCGACTTGTCTTGCACCAGTTGGTGAATGGCTGACAGCGCGGCAAGTTGCCGATTGGGCGACAGGGCAGCCTCCGGTTCGTCCATCAGGTACAGCCCCTTGCCGCGCAGCTTGTGCGTGAGCAGTGCCATGAAGGCCTCGCCATGCGAGCGCGCATGCAGCGACTGGCCTCCGTACGTCTCGAGGTACCCCACTTCGTCCATATAGGTGGCCACGTTGAAAAAGCTCTCTGCCCGCAGAAAGTACCCATCGCGCGGTGCACGATAGCTGCGCGCCAGCCGGAGCACCTCGTGCAGCGAAGACTCTGAGCCTGCAGTGGCCAAGCGAAAATTGCGCGTACCGCCCTCAGGGCTGTATCCCAGCGCCAGTGCGATGCCTTCGAGCAAAGTGGATTTTCCGGAGCCGTTTTCGCCCACCAGAAAGGTCACGTCCGCGTGAAACTCGAGCAGACCCAGCTCCCGGATGGCGGGAATGCTGAAGGGGTAGGTGTCGTAGTCCAAGTCCGCGTCGGGACGGATGCAGACACTCTGGAGGTAGGGTTTAGCGGCGAGCATGGCGCCATCCTACCGAGCAAGATTGCCCAACCAGGGCGCTGCCAACCAGAGCCTGCCGAAAAATTTGTCGATTTTTTTGTTCCGCGTTTAACCCCATTCCTTGGCCCCGTTCGTTTCATTCAGCACCACCACTCTTTTTGATGGAGCTGCCATGAAACCCCGTTCAACCACCCTGCTCTCTTTCACCGCGCTGACAACACTGTCTGCGCTGGCCGCATTGCTCAGCGTGGCCAGCCTGCCTGCGCAGGCCATTGGCCGCGTGGCCGACGTCACCATCGTGGACCGGGACACGGGGGCTACGCTGCCGGTGTACCGCGCCAAAGGCGAATATTGGGTGGCTGGCCGCCCGGGCGCGCGCTATGCCATTACGGTGCGCAACCGCCTCGGCGAGCGGGTGCTGGCCGTGCCGTCGGTCGATGGCGTCAACGTGCTCAGCGGCGAAACCGCCGCCTGGGACCAGCGCGGGTACGTTTTTTCTCCATATGAGCGCTACGAGATCACCGGCTGGCGCAAAAGCAGTGCCGAGGTCGCGGCTTTCGAGTTTTCCAGCATCGGCAACGCCTACGCTACCCGCACCGGGCGCCCTGGCCACGTGGGCGTGATTGGTGTGGCACTGTTCCGCGAGCAGCCACCGCCAGCGCCGCTACCGTCCGTGGTGCCCGAGCCTTACAGCCCGCGCCGCGACCAGAGCGACGAAGGCCCCGAGGCCGCAGGCGCCACCAAGCGCCTTGAACGCCTGCGTGAAGAGCCCGTGCCCCCGCCCGCACCTGCGCCCTCTGCACCACGCGCTGCGGCGGCGGAATCTTCAGCCCGCGCGCAGTCTGCCGACACGGTGGCCAAGGCCGCGCCCCTGCCCGCGCCCAAGCTGGGCACGGCGCACGGCCAGCGCGAGACCTCGGTCGTCACACACACCACTTTCACGCGGCTGCAAAGCCAGCCCAATGAAATCATCAGCATCCGCTACGACAGCCACGCCAACCTGGTGGCCCAGGGCGTCATCCGCGAGCCCGTCGCCAGCCCGCCAGTGCCGCGTCCATTTCCGCAGTCGGACAATTTTTCGTACGTGCCAGACCCGCGGTAAAACCTTTGCAAGGTAGCCTCGGGGTCCGCTTAAGGACATCGCGCTGCACCATTGGATGAACCGGTTTCCATGCACGGCAGCCCCGATGGATGCCCGGGCATGAGGCCCTCGCATAATGCCCAGGTGCTTTCCAACTCCACTGTGGCCGACCCCGACGAAACGCTGATGCTGCGGTACGCCGCAGGCGATGTGGACGCGTTCGATCAACTCTACGCCCGCCACGAGCTGGCCGTCTGGCGGTTTGTGTTTCGCAGCGTGAAGGTACAGGCCGTGGCCGACGACCTGCTGCAGGACGTGTGGTTTGCCGTGGCGCGCAATGCCGCCCGCTACGAGGTGAAAGCCAGGTTCCGCACCTGGCTGTTCACGCTGGCGCACAACAGGCTGGTGGACCACCTGCGCACCGCCAAACACCACGCGAGCCTGGACGCCAGCGAAGACGACGCCCGCACTCTGGCCGACACCCTGGTGGCGGACTCGGGCTTTGGGCCCGTGCGCCAACTGCAATCGCGCGAACAGGCAGCGGCTTTGATTGCTGCGGTGGAGCAACTGCCGCAGGAACAACGCGAGGCGTTCTTGCTGCAAGCCGAAGGCGACCTCAGCGTGCAGGAAATTGCCAAGGCCACCGACGTGAACTTTGAAACCGCCAAGAGCCGCCTGCGTTACGCGCGGGCCAGCCTGCGCCAGCACCTCAAGGAGTTTGTATGACCCGGCAGGACGACGAGCTGGTCCGGCGCTACCACGAAGCCAGCGAACAGGAACACGCGCGCCCTGGCCCGCAGGTGGGCGAGGCCGTGCGGGCGCACGCACGGATGCTCGCGGACGCATCCACGGCCGCATCGGCTCGCAGCCCTGAACCACGCGCCGCCACTGCGACGACACCGGCCACCGCGCGCAGCGCTGCCAACCATTCGCGTTGGAAGATATCGGCTTTGGCCTCTGTCGCCGTGGTGGGCCTGGCGGGCCTGCTAATGCTGCAGTTTGAGCGCGGCACACAGCAAGAGCGGGACACCGCGTTTGGAACGGGCCGGGTGCACGCGCCTGCTGCCGAGTCTTTACCAGCACCAGCTCCCGCACCTGCAGAAACCGCTCCACCCTCTGGCGCCACTGGCGCCACTGGCGCCACTGAGGCAACTGATGCGCAGGGCCGCCGGAAGAGCGCCGAACAAAGTCCCGAACCTGAAGCGGCGCGTAGCCAGGCACGCACCGCATCCCCACTGACTGCAACCAAGCCCCCATCACCCGCCAAGCCATCGGCAAGGGTGGAACCCTCTGCCGAGGCAGCGAACCCAGTGCCCGCCCCGCCCCCGGTGGCAGAGGAGGAATCCGCCACCCAAGGCGCCCGCGCGGCTGGCGCGCTGTCGGGCTTTCCGGCCTCGCCCGCCCCACCCGCTCCTGGCGTGGCGCCGCCCGCCCCGCAGGCTGGTCAAAACGTGCAGCGCGCTGCGCGGGATGCATCTGCGGCCAAGGCACCGCTTTCTCCGCCCCCGGCCGCACCACAGGCCCCGGCGACCGCAGACCCAGGCCTGGCCGAAAGAATGCAAACGCCACCACCGCGTGCCATGGCCGCGCCGCCAGCGGCGGCTTTGCGCGATGCCGCACGCACCGGCAACGCGCGAGAGGTGGAAAGACTGGTGGCACAGGGCACGCCCGTGGATGCGCGCGACAGCGCAGGACGGACGGCGCTGATGATTGCAGCCCTCAATGGCCACATGGCCGCTGTGCAAGCCTTGCTGGCCCTGGGGGCTCAAACCGCATTGGTGGATGGCGAAGGCCTGACCGCCGCGCAACACGCTCGCAGGCAGGGGCACAGCGGCATCGCCGATCTGATCGAAGCGCGGCGGTGATGGTTGGCCGATGGGCCGATGGGTGGGTTGATTGATTGCTTGATCCGCCCAGCGTCGGATGCCCCATCAAAAGCGCACGGCTTCGAACTGCGGGTGCAGCTCGTCGATCCAGTGGTTCAGCTCTTCTTCCGACACATCCAGGTGCTGCATGCAGGCCTCGCCATGCTCCAGCCATTCGCGCGTGGGGGCCAGATTGTCATGGTGGTTGACCAGGTACTCCGCCAGCAAGCCCAGGGCCACCAGATGGCGCACAGTGGGCGCGAAGCGCTCGTCGCCCACACAGGCAAAGTCGTGGTGCAGCCAGATGGCCTGCGCCACATCGCCTGGCAGGTGCCAGGTGCGCGCCACGATGGCGCCCATCACGGCATGGTCGGTGCGGTGGTTGGCATTTTCGGTCTGGGTGAAGGTGCGGTCCTTGCGCGCCAGCGCCTCTGTCACGGTGCTGCCGTAGCCGCGCACGGCTTTCACCAGCACCGGAATGCCCACGTGGCAGAAGAGGCCAAAGCTGTAGCCGAGGCCCGGGTCCAGGCTATAGAGCTGGCGGCCGATGTGCTCGCACGCAATGGCGCGGCGCTGCGAGCTTTCCCAGAAGTGCTCCAGCAGCGGCGAGCGCACCATCAGGGCATTGCGGGTGATAAAAGCCGACAGCAATTCCACCGAGGGCTGCAGCCCCAACACCGTGAGCGCCATGCCCACCGTTTGCACGGGTTGCGCCAGGCCGTGCAGCGGGCTGTTGGCCAGACGGATCAGCGCCGCAGCCATGGCCACGTCGGAAGACGCCAGCTGGTCCAGCGCCACGGAATCCAGCTCAGGCTCGGCCATGATGGCCTGCAGCCGCAGCAGCGACTCCGGGCACGGCGGAATCACGATGGCCCGCACAGCGGGGTGGACACGAACCTGCCGGATGTGTTGATCGATGGGGTGGGTCGCAGCGCTCACGAATGGTTGGGGGCGCCACCCGTGTGAGACACACAGATTGCGGGATGCCCGTGCAGTTGCAATTCGTTGCATTGTGGCGCCAAAAAAGCGCTGCACCGAGCTTGCCCCACTGCCTCATCCGATCATTCCGCAGCAAGCGTGATGGCGCCGAGCGCCTTTGTGCGCATTCGAGAGAGATCGCAAGCGCGGCTGAGCACAACGGTCAGATGTCTGCCCCATCCATGCCCTGCAACGCGGGGCGGCTGCGCCCCGGCATGGCCTCACCCAGATAGTCCAGAAACCGCCGCACAGCGGGCGATAGCCCACGGCGCGATGGGAACACGGCGTGCACGATGGCGGGCGCCGGTGCCCAGTCGGGCAACACGCGCACCAGCTTGCGCTCGCGCATTTCGTCCTGGCACATGTAGTCGGGCATCCAGCAGACGCCGGTACCCGCCACGGCTGCAAACTTGAGCGTGAGCAGGTCGTCGGCCACGTAGCGCGGCGTGTGCTGCACCATTTGCTGCACGCCGCCAGGGCCGATGAGGTTCCAGGTGGATTTGCCGTCGGGCGCCGACATGGAAATGCTGTCGAGCCGGGCCAGGTCCTCCAGCGTTTTGGGCGTGCCCTGGCGGATCAGCAACTCGGGGCTGGCCACCAGGATCTGCGTGGTGTGGTCTAGCCGCTTCACGAGCATGCTGCCGCTGTCGTCCAGCGTGGGGCGCACGCGCAAGGCCACGTCGATGCCTTCTTCCACCAGATTCACTGCGCGGTTGCTCACTAGCATGTCGATGCGCACCTCCGGGCATTCGGCCAAAAAGCGGGGGATCAGCTCGGCCACCACGGTCTGTGCCAGCGTCACCGGGCAGCTCACGCGGATGGTGCCGCGCGGCACGGTCTGCACCTGGGCCACGGTGTCGGCCGCCGCCTGCGCCGATTCGCGCATGGCCTGGCAGTGGCGCAGGTAGGCCTCGCCCACCTCGGTCAGCGACAGCTTGCGCGTGGTGCGCTGCAGCAGGCGCACACCCAGTTGGGTCTCCAGGTCCGACACGCGGCGCGAGAGGCGGGATTTGGGGATGCCGAGCGCACGGCCAGCGGCAGCAAAGCCGCCGCGCTCCACCACTTCCGCGAAATACAGCATGTCGTTCAGGTCTTGCATAAGGCTGGCAACCGGTTGTTGAAGGGCAAGATTCGCACTATAGGTGGAACAATCTATCGCAATTTCCGTACCTTATCAACGATTGGAGGGTTCTTCACAATGGATCCCAACGCCGCAACCGATGAAACAGCGATTCACTGCGGCACTTGTTTTGATTCCACCGACTGGAGAAACCCCATGCAACTGCTTCACATCGACTCCGCCATCACCGGCGAACAATCCGTTTCCCGCCAACTCACCGCCCAGACGGTGGCCGCTTGGGTGGCAGCCCACCCTGGCACCAAAGTGGAGTATCTGGACCTGGCCGCGCAGGCCCCGTCCCACCTGTCGGCGCAGTCGCTGGGCTTTCGCACTGGCCAGGCCGCTTCCACGGAAATCGAGCGTACTGAAAACGCGCTGTCCGAAGCCCTGGTGAGCCAGTTCCTGGCATCGGACGTGATTGTGGTTGGCGCACCGCTGTACAACTTCTCCATCCCCAGCCAGCTCAAGGCCTGGATCGACCGCGTGGCCGTGGCCGGCCGCACCTTCCGCTACACCACGGCGGGCCCTGAAGGCCTGGCAAAGGGCGAGTCCGTGATCGCGGACTCCGGCCGCGGCGGCATC
>JBCNOJ010000228.1:0-8143 GCA_039593925.1 Acidovorax sp. | reverse complement strand
GGCGCAAGTTCAGTGTATTAAAGTAGTTAGCCATGGGTGATACCTCGTGATGTTGTGTGTCTTATTGTTCGGTTCGCGTTTTAGCGAGAATGTTGATCCAGAGCATGCCCACTTCCAGGCGCTGGGCCAGCAGGTGTGCGTTTTTCAGCGACGAGGTGAACGCATAACCCGCCAGGCCAAACGGCAGGCGGTTGGCTTCGGCAATGGCGTCTTCAATCTTCTCAAACCCGCGAATCGCGGCCACGGGGCCAAAGGGCTCTTCGTTCACGATGCGGGCCGACAGGGGCACGTCGTTCAGCACGGTGGGCTGGAAGAAGTTGCCTTCGCTGCCGATGCGCTCGCCACCGGTCACCACCTTGGCGCCCTGCTGCACAGCGTCAGCCAGCAGATCGGCCATGGCGGTGATGCGGCGGGGGTTGGCCAGCGGGCCCATCTGCGTGCCGGCCGTGAGGCCGTCACCCACCTTGAGCCCTTGAGCGTACTTGGCAAATGCGGCCACGAAGTCGGCGCGGATGCTCTCGTGCACAAGGTAGCGCGTGGGCGAGATGCAGACCTGGCCTGCGTTGCGAAACTTGGCGCCGCTGCCGATCTTGATGGCCAGCTCCAGGTCGGCGTCTTCCGCCACGATGACCGGTGCGTGGCCGCCCAGTTCCATCGTCACGCGCTTCATGTGCTTGCCCGCCAGCGCGGCCAGCTGCTTACCCACGGGCGTGGAGCCGGTGAACGTGACCTTGCGGATGATGGGGTGCGGAATCAGGTAGTTGGAGATTTCCGCCGGGTCGCCATAGACCAGGCCCACGGTGCCGGCTGGCACACCCGCATCGGCAAAGGCACGGATCAGCTCGGCAGGGCTGGCGGGGGTTTCTTCAGGCGCCTTGACCAGGATGGAGCAGCCTGCGCCCAGCGCAGCGGCCAGCTTGCGCACCACCTGGTTGATTGGGAAGTTCCACGGCGTGAAGGCCGCCACGGGGCCCACGGGGTCCTTCAGCACCATCTGCGTGGCCTTGAGGTTGCGCGAAGGCACGATGCGGCCATACACACGCAGCGACTCGTCGGCAAACCATTCGATGATGTCGGCGGACGCCATGGTCTCGACCTTGGCTTCGGCCAAGGGCTTGCCCTGCTCTTGCACCATGATGGCGGCAATCGCCTCGGCGCGCTCACGCATCAGGGCCGCGGCGCGTCGCATGGTCTTTGCGCGCTCAGCGGCGGGCATGTCGCGCCAGGCTTCAAAGCCCTTTTGTGCGGCTTCCAGTGCGCGGTCCAGATCGACCTTGGTGGCGTGGGCCACACGGCCGATTTCTTTGCCCGTGGCGGGGTTGAACACGGCAAGGGTCTTGCCTTCGGCGGCGTCTTGCCACTGGCCTGCGATGAAGAGCTGGGTGTTGGGATAGGTCATGAGCGTTGGTTGGTCAGCCAATGTGGTGAAAAAATCAAAAAAAACGACTATACGCCTGCGATGATGGTTGTGTATTTCAAGGAGATTGCATGCGAGAAGTAGTCCAAAGCCTCGAAGAGTCGCGCATTCGCGAGGTGGCCAATGAGGGCCTCGGGCGCAGCGACGTGCTGAAGTTCTGGTTTGGCGAGAGCGACGAGGTGACGCCCGATTTCATTCGCGAGGCGGCCATCGCTTCGCTGCAGCACGGCGAGACCTTCTACGCCCACAACCTGGGCCTGCCCGAGCTGCGCCACGCGATTGCGGGCTACATGCACGGGCTGCATCCACAGGTGCACACGGATGCCTGGTTTGACCGCGTGGCCGTTACCTCCGGCGGCGTGAACGGCCTGATGCTGGCGGTGCAGACGCTGGTAAACGCGGGCGACGAGGTGGTGCTGGTGACCCCCGTGTGGCCCAACCTGGTGGCGCAACCGCGCATTTTGGGCGCGAAGGTGCGCACCGTGCCTCTGGTGGTGAGCGCCGAGGGCGCTTGGCAGTTGGACATGCAGGCGCTGCTGGCCGCCATCACGCCCACCACGCGCTTGCTGGTGGTCAACGCCCCCAACAACCCCACGGGCTGGACGCTGACGCGCGACGAGCAGGCCACCATCCTGGCGCATTGCCGCCGCACGGGTACCTGGGTGCTGGCCGATGAGGTGTACGAACGGCTGTATTACGCAGGCGACACGGCCAACGGCGCCGCACCGAGCTTTCTGGACGTGGCCGAGCCGGAGGACCGGCTGATCGTGACGCACAGCTTTTCCAAGAGCTTTTTGATGACGGGCTGGCGCCTGGGGTGGCTGGTGCTGCCGCCCACGCTGACCCATGCCGTGGGCAAGCTGATCGAGTTCAACACCTCGTGCGCACCGGTGTTTGTGCAGCGCGGCGCCACGGTGGCGATGCAGCGCACGTCGGAAGTGACACCGGCATTGGTGGCCCACCTGCACCGCTGCCGCGATGCGCTGGTGCCCCTGCTGGCCGAAGTGCCCGGCGTTTCGGTGGCAACGCCCCGTGGCGGCATGTATGCGTTTTTCCGCATTGAGGGGCACGATGACTGCCTGACGCTGGCCAAGCGGCTGGTGCGCGAAGCGGGCCTGGGGCTGGTCCCCGGCAGCGCGTTTGGCGATGAAGCCGGCGGGTGGCTGCGCTGGTGTTTTGCCAGCCAGGATGTGGGGCGGCTGGACGAAGGCGTCAAGCGGTTGCGCGGCTGGCTGCAGGCCTGACAGCGCTGCGCCAGGGAGTGGACGAGCGAGGACTACCGAAAAGATAGCTACCAGCGCTTACTGGGTAAGCGCTAGAGGCTATTTTGGTCTTGAATTTACCCGGCTGCAGTAGGTGCAGTTGGTGCTGCAGATGCAGCCGGTGCCGTGATGGCGTCCAGCGGCCAGCGCGGTTTCACGTCGAAGGCGTACTCGGTGTTGGCCTGTTGCTGCCCGGCCTGCAGGCGCATGGCCGCGGCCATCGCGATCATGGCGCCGTTGTCGGTGCACAGGTGCAGCTCGGGGTAGTGCACGCGCACCTTGTTCTGCGCGCACGCGGCATTCAGCTGCGCACGCAGGTGCCGGTTGGCGCCCACGCCGCCCGCCACCACCACGCGTTTCAAGCCCGTCTGCTTGAGCGCGGCCAGCGTCTTCTTCACCAGCACGTCGACGATGGCGGCCTCAGTGCTGGCGGCCAGGTCGGCCTTGCGTGCCTCCAGGTCGTCGCCCAGCTTTTTGGCCTGCGTGAGCACGGCGGTCTTGAGGCCGGCAAATGAAAAATCCAGGTCGCCGCTGTGCAGCAGCGGGCGCGGCAGCTTGAAAGCCGTGGCACTGCCTTGCTCCGCCAGGCGCGACAGCGCTGGCCCGCCGGGGTAGCCCAGGCCCATCAGCTTGGCGGATTTGTCGAACGCCTCGCCCGCCGCGTCGTCAATGGTTTCACCCAGAATCTCGTAGCGGCCCACGCCGTCCACGCGCATCAGTTGCGTGTGGCCGCCCGATACGAGCAGCGCCACAAACGGAAACTCGGGCGGGTCGGCACTGAGGAAGGGCGACAGCAAGTGCCCCTCGAGGTGGTGCACGCCCAGCACAGGTTTGTCCAGAGCAGCGCCCAGGGCGCAGGCCACGCCAGCGCCCACCAGCAGCGCACCGGCCAAGCCAGGGCCACGGGTATAGGCCACCACGTCCACGTCGGCCAAGGTCTGGCCGGATTCGGTGAGCACCTCTTTGGCCAGCGGCAGCACGCGGCGGATGTGGTCGCGGCTGGCCAGCTCGGGCACCACACCACCATAGGCCTGGTGCATGTCGATCTGGCTGTGCAGCGCATGCGACAGCAGTGTGGGCACGGCGGCATCGCCCGTGCTGCGCACCAGCGCCACGCCTGTTTCGTCGCACGAAGATTCAATACCCAGGATCAGCAAACTCATGCCCCGAGTGTAAAACCCGGGCCTGGATATCTTGCCAGTGCGGTTACCAGCGGTCAGAGCGCATGCGCAGCTCCCACGCGCCTGCACGCAGTTCGTAAACGCCCACCGCGCCGTAGCGCTGCTCGCCCTTGTCGTCCCACGTCATGGTGCCAATCACCGGCGCATAGCCGTTGATGCCGTGCATCGCCTTGGTGATGTCCTTGGGGTCGGCGGACTTGGCCTTCTGGATGGCGGCCGAGAGCACATAGGTGCTGTCGTAGCTGTAGTGGCCACCATAGGCCGGTGGCTTTTTGTAGGCCTCGATGTACTTTTCGAGGAAGGGCTTGCCGGTGGTGAATTCCTTGGCTTCCAGCACGGGTGAGGTGGCGTACACGCCGTCCACGATGCCCATGGCCTTGGTCATGTCGGTGGTTTTGATGGTGTCGCCACCCAGCAGGCTCACCTTGGTGTGGTCCACCTTGCGCAGCGCCTCCAGCAGGGCCAGGGCCTGGAAGTCGTTGAGGGTGGATACGATCACCTCGACCTTGGCGGCCTTGAGCTCGCCGGCCAGTTCGTCAAACGCAGTGGTCTTGTCGTCAAACGACTTGCGCACCACCACCTCTTTCTTCTCGGACTTGAGCTGCTCGGCCGCACCGTCGGCCAGGCCCTTGCCATACGGCGTTCCGTCGTCCACGGCGGCATAACGCGCGGCGCCCAGTTGGGTGGCGGCAAACGAGCCAATGGCGCGCGCCTGCAGCGTGTCGTTGGCCACCATGCGGAAGGTGGTGGGGAAACCCAGCTGCGTGAACTTGGGGTTGGTGGAGATGGCGATCTGCGGAATGCTCTTGGCGGCGTAGATGGGCGCAGTCTCGATGCTGACGCCCGAGTTGAGGTGGCCAACAACCGCCACCACGCCAGCGTCCACCAGTTGCTGCGCCACCGTCTTGCCAGTGGCAGCGTCGGCCTTGTCGTCCACCGAGACCACTTCCAGCGTCACGCGCTTGCCGTCCACCGTATAACCGCCCTTGTTCAGCTCGGCCACGGCCAGATTCACGCCGTTGAGCAGATCCTGCCCCAGGGCACCCAGCGGGCCCGACAGGGGTTGGGCCACGCCGATCTTGATGGTGTCGGGCACCTTGCCGCAGCCCGCCAGAAAAATGGCCGAGGCGATGGCCGTGAGCGCCAGGCTGGCCGAGAACCAGCGCCGGTCGATGTGCTTGTTCATGCAAAAAACTCCATAGGTATGTCAATGTGACCGGATGTATATGCGAGCCCATCGCCCGGGGGTTACCGGGTATGCCCTGCCGCGTATCAAACTATTAGCAAGTTTCAGGCCCCTCAAGCCCAGCCGGCCCTGCCTGGGCCCGGCTACCGCGGGTATGCACCGCCCTGATGCACCAATTTATGGCGTAGAAATTGCTTGGCAGAGGGACATGAATGAGGCTTTGCGCATCGTGGTGGTGGCCCCGGATCTGGCCGTGACCGACCCTGACGACGAACACGCCCTGCTGCAGGCAGAGCGGTCGCGGGCATTGCGCATCGGGTTGCTGGAGAACAACTTCAACCTGGTGGCCACCTTGCCCGCCGACGTGTTCCTGAGCGACCGCCTGGCCCAGCTGCAGCCCGACCTCATCATCGTGGACGCCGAGAGCGAGGCGCGCGATGCGCTGGAGCATGTGGTGATGGCCACGCGCGACGAGCGCCGCCCCATCGTGATGTTCACCAACGACGAAGACACCTCGCACGTGAAGGATGCCGTGGCTGCAGGGGTGTCGGCATACATCGTGGCGGGCCTAGCGCCCCAGCGCATCCGCCCGATTCTGGACGTGGCGATGGCGCGCTTTCAGCACGAGCAGGCGCTGCGTGCCGAACTGGCCGACGCCAAGACGGAGCTCAAAGACCGCAAGACCATCGACCGCGCCAAAGGCCTGCTCATGCAGCGCCAGGGCCTGACCGAGCAGGCCGCCTATGAAAAGCTGCGCAAGACCGCCATGGACAAGGGCTTGAAGCTGGTGGACGTGGCCCAGCGCATGCTCGATGTGGCGGACCTGTTGGGCTAGCACGCCCGCGCACCGATGCGGCCACCGCCCGTGCCCGGCATGGTGCGGCGCACAAACGCAGTGCAGCCAGCGCGGGGCCCGCACAGTGGCAGACAGCACCGGCGATTTCATGCCAAATAGGCCTCCAACGCTCTATCCATAAGCGCTGACAGCTATCAAAAATAAAGCAAGCAATGCACCGAGGTGCGCTGCACCGGGCTGGCACGCGGCTTGCGTAATTCAGCCAAGACCAACGCAGGTCTGACCACGGAGCAGCGCTGACCCAATGGCGGGCCGGCGCTGCCCCAGGGGCCCTCGAACCCGTTCAGGGCCCCGCACAGGACAAAGGCGTCCCCACCCGCGCACGGCGCTGTTTGCATCAACGCATGCAAGCAGCACCCAGCGCGGTGTGAGGACGCCTTTTTGTTTTTCACGCCACGAGGAAAGCCCCATGACCGATCTGTTGAAAACCAGCCTCAACCGCCGCACCGTGCTGCAGGCCGCCAGTGTGGGCGCAGTGGGCGTGAGCCCTGCCCTGCGCGCGCTGGTGCACGCCCAGGGCTCGGATGCGCCCGAGAAGAAGGAAGTCAAGATCGGCTTCATCCCGCTGACCGACTGCGCCAGCGTGGTCATGGCTTCGGTGCTGGGCTTCGACAAGAAATACGGCGTGACCATCGTCCCTAACAAGGAAGCCAGCTGGGCCGGCGTGCGCGACAAGCTGGTGAACGGCGAACTGGACTTTGCCCATGTGCTGTACGGCTTGGTCTATGGCGTGCACCTGGGCACCGCCGGCCCCAAGAAGGACATGGCCGTGCTGATGAGCTTGAACAACAACGGTCAGGCCATCACCCTCTCCAAGGCCCTGGCAGACAAGGGCGCGGTGGATGGCCCATCCCTGGCCAAGCTCATGGCCAGCGAGAAGCGCGAGTACACGTTTGCAGGCACCTTCCCCACCGGCACCCACGCGATGTGGATGCACTACTGGCTGGCCGCGGCGGGCATCAACCCGCTGTCGGGCGCCAAGCTCATCACCGTGCCCCCGCCGCAGATGGTGGCCAACATGCGCGTGGGCAACATGGACGGCTTTTGTGTGGGCGAGCCCTGGAACCACCGCGCCATCATGGATGGCATCGGCATCACCGCCAACACCACGCAGGACATCTGGAAGGACCACCCAGAAAAGGTGCTGGGCACCACGGCCGAGTTCGTCAAGAAGTACCCCAACACCACGCGCGCCGTGATGATGGCCGTGCTCGAAGCCAGCCAGTGGATCGACGCCAGCCTCTCCAACAAAATGAAGATGGCCGAGACCGTGGCCGGCAAGGCGTACGTGAACACGGGCGTGGACGCCATCAACCAGCGCATCCTGGGCCGCTACCAGAACGGCCTGGGCAAGACCTGGGACGACCCCAACCACATGAAGTTCTTCAACGACGGTGCGGTGAACTTCCCCTACCTGTCGGACGGCATGTGGTTCCTCACGCAGCACAAGCGCTGGGGCCTGCTCAAGAGCCACCCCGACTACCTGGCCGTGGCCAAGGAAGTCAACCAGGTCGAGTTGTACAAGTCGGTCGCCAGCGCCATGAAGATCAGCGTGCCCAAGGACGTGCTGCGCACCAGCAAGCTCATCGACGGCGTGGTGTGGGACGGCAAGGACCCCGCCAAGTACGCCGACGGTTTCAAGATCAAAGCCTGAACGCCGGCCTGACGCCCACCCAGCGCCCCACCCTGCACTCCGGAGGAAACCATGGTCAGTGCCGTCTTTCACCCCCCGATGGATGCCGCCCCCGTGGCAGCACAGAATGCTATGACAAATGTAGCTGGCAGCGCTTATCAGGCAAGCGCCAGAGGCCAAAATGCCTCGAAACCCGCTCCCACGGCAGCCCCTGCGGCAACCCCTGCTGCGGTCCGCGACTGGGCCGCGCTGTCGCGCAGCTTCTGGATGGCCGTGTTGCCACCGCTGTGTGGCCTGGGCTTGTTGATCGGCCTGTGGGCGGTGGTCTCTACCACCACGGGCGGCAGCATCCCTAGCCCCAAGGACACCTGGCTGCAGGCGCTGGAGGTGTTCAGCAACCCCTTCTACCGCAACGGCCCCAATGACCAGGGCGTTGGCTGGAACGTGTTGATGAGCCTGCAGCGCGTGGCCATCGGCTTTGGCATGGCGGCGCTGGTGGGCATTCCAGCAGGCTTCGTGATCGGGCGCTTCGGCTTCCTGTCTCGCATGTTCAACCCGCTCATCAGCCTGCTGCGCCCGGTGTCGCCCCTGGCCTGGCTGCCCATCGG